>JBPCNU010000173.1:0-3526 GCA_051000975.1 Rubrobacter sp. | reverse complement strand
GGGCCGGAGCGGCACTTGGCGGGTTCTTCGGGGCGCTCATCGGAACTCCGATACTGACCTTGATCGGCCTCTTCATCGGGGCCGGGGTCTACCACTTGCTCGTCATACTCCTCATCAAGCCAAACGCCGGTTTCGAGGGATCGTTCCGGGTCGTAGCCTACGCTTCGGTGGTACAGCTCGTTAGCTGGATACCGATCCTCGGCGGGCTGCTGGCTCTTTACAGCGTCGTTCTCGCTATCTTCGGGATGCGCGAGGTACACGGCTCCTCCACCGGACGGGCCGCCGCCGTGGTGCTGATCCCGACCGCCGTTTTACTGCTCATCGCTCTGCTTTTCTTCGCCGCTTTGCTCGCCGTTCTGTTCTCGTCGGGCAGCGGAGCCTAAAGGTGTTCCCGGAGATACCGCACGGGGTATAGATCCTCCCGATAATTAGTCTCAAAGTCGCGAGTCAAATCGCTATACTGACTCGCGACCTTGTCTCGAACGTCTAACAGAGGGAGACTCCAGATGGCTCACACGGTAACTCTTATCCCCGGCGACGGTATTGGCCCGGACCTCACCGAGTCGGTGAAGACGGTCATAGCCGCGCTCGATGTCGAGATCGAATGGGAAGTAGCCGAAGCCGGTGAGACCGTTATGGATAAAGAGGGTACGCCGCTCCCGGAGTCGGTGCTCGAATCTATCCGCAAGAACAAGGTAGCCATCAAGGGACCGCTGACGACCCCGGTCGGCACGGGATTTCGCTCGGTGAACGTCGCGCTCCGCAAGGAACTCGACCTCTACGCGAACGTCCGCCCGAGCCTGAGCCTCCCCGGCATCGAGACCCCGCACAAGGACATAGACATCGTTCTGTACCGGGAGAATACGGAAGACCTGTACGCCGGGGTGGAGCACACCGTCGGCAAGCACGCCGCCGAATCCATCAAGATCATCACGCGCGAAGGCACGGAGCGCATCTGTCGTATGGCGTTCGAGAAGTCGAAGGCCGATGGCCGCAAGCACATCACGGTAGTTCACAAGGCGAACATCATGAAGTACACCGACGGTCTGTTCCGCGATGTTTTCTATGAAGTAGCGAAAGACTACGAGAACGACTTCGAGGAGATAGACGACCGCATCGTGGACAACATGGCGATGCAGCTCGTCATGAAGCCGAACCTCTACGACGTGCTGGTATGCCCGAACCTCTACGGCGATATTCTCTCGGACCTGCTCGCCGGGCTGACGGGCGGGCTCGGGGTCGCGCCGGGGGCGAACATCGGGGACGAGCTTGCGCTCTTCGAGCCGGTACACGGTTCCGCACCGAAGTATGCTGGGCAGAACCGGGCGAACCCGCTCGCTACGTTGCTATCCGCGAAGAATATGGTTGACTACCTCGGTTACGCAGACGAGGCCGAGCGTATGCAAAAAGGTATCGAGGCTGCACTGTCCAAGCCGGAGACCCGCACCAAGGATCTCGGCGGCTCTGCGGGGACGATAGAGTTCACAGAGTCCATCGTCTCGAACCTGTAACGTTTCGGGGTCCGAAAGGGTCTTTAGGAGCGTAGGTCAAAAGAAAGAACGGAGGGATTTGCTTTGCGTATTCTGGTTGCTGGCGGCGACGGCTTTTGCGGGTGGCCGACCGCGTTGTATTTATCCTCGCGGGGTCACGAAGTCGCTATTGCCGACAACCTGATCCGTCGGGAGTGGGACCGTGAACTCGGCACCGAGCCGCTGACCGAAATATCCTCCGTGGACGACAGGCTCGCCCGCTGGAAGGAAATGTCGGGCAACGACATCAAGAACTACGATGGCGACCTCTGCGACGCGGACTTCGTCTTCGAGATGATGGACGACTTCAAGCCCGAGGCGTTCGTACATTTCGCCGAGCAGCGAAGCGCACCTTATTCGATGATAGACCGGGCGCACGCTGTCTTCACGCAGCAGAACAACGTCGTCGGCAACCTGAACGTGATGTATGCGATTCAGGAAGTCGTGCCAGAGTGTCACCTCATCAAGCTCGGAACGATGGGTGAGTACGGCACGCCCAACATAGACATAGAAGAGGGTTGGATCGAGATCGAGCACAAGGGCCGGAAGGACCGGATGCTCTACCCGAAACTCCCCGGCAGCTTCTATCACCTCTCCAAAGTCCACGACTCGGCCAACCTGGAGTTCGGGTGTCGCATCTGGGGAATGCGCGTGACCGATCTCAACCAGGGCGTCGTCTACAACGTCGAGACCGAAGAAACGGCCTCCGACCCGGTCCTGGCGAACCGCTACGACTACGACGGCGTCTTCGGGACGGCCCTGAACCGCTTCATCGCACAGGCGGCGAACGGGAACGAGATAACGGTCTACGGCACGGGCGGTCAGACGCGCGGCTTCATAGACCTCCGGGACACGGTGCGTTGCATCGAGATAGCCGCCGAGAACCCCGCAGAGCGCGGTGAATTCCGGGTCTTCAACCAGTTCACCGAGCAGTGGTCGGTTTTGCAGCTCGCCGAACTCGTCGTCAAGGTCGCGACGGAGATGAGCCTTGAGCCGAAGATGACGAACGTGGAGAACCCGCGCGTGGAGAAAGAGTCTCACTACTTCAACGCGATCAACACGAACCTCATAGACCTCGGCCTCAAGCCGCACCTGCTTACGGAAGAGACGGTTGAGGGGTTGCTCTCGACGGCGATAGAGAACCGGGACCGCATCCACCCGGAGATCTTCGACGCGCAGGTGAACTGGCGTTCGGCGAGATACAGGTAACGCGGCAGAGCGGAAGGGTCCGGCCACCGGGCGGGTATCATGCGGGTTGCGATCATCACCGAGACTTTTCTCCCAGCGACCGATGGGGTCGTTACACGTCTCAGGCACACGCTAGAAGAGCTAAACGCTAGAGGCGATGAGGTGATGATCGTCGCACCGAACTATCCCGGCGAGGACAACCCGTCGAGCTACGCTGGGGCGTTCGTACACCGGGTTCCGGGGATACCCTTTCCGCCGTACCCCGAGATCAAACTCTCCCCGACGAACCCGTCCGTCGGGAAGGTTCTCAAAAAGTTCAAGCCAGACTTGCTCCACGCCGTCAACCCGTTCATCCTCGGCATCGCGACGCCGTACTACGCAAAGAAGCTCGGCGTGCCGATGGTCGCTTCCTACCACACGAACGTCGCGGAATACACGCGCTTCTACGGTTTGCCGTTTCTCTACGGCCTGACCCGAAAGTACACGCGCACCATCCACAACATGGCCGCCGTCAACCTCTGCACCTCCCGGACGACGCTTCAGTACCTGAGAGACGAGGGGATAAAGCGAGTGAGGCTCTGGCCACAGGGCGTGAACGCCAGGCTCTTCGATCCGGCGCGCCGCACGGACGAGATGCGCTATCGGCTCTCTGGCGGCAACCCGAATTCTGACCTGCTCGTCTTCGTCGGGCGGCTCGCGCCGGAGAAGGGGATAGAGCGTCTGAAGGCCGTTTTACACGATCTCCCGAACACGAGGCTCGCGATAGTGGGGGACGGACCGGCTCGCAAGAGCCTCGAAAAGGCCTATGC
>JBPCNU010000172.1:0-8223 GCA_051000975.1 Rubrobacter sp. | reverse complement strand
TAGCTGTTGGAGCGTGTCGGAGATGCCAGTAAAATAATATACATTGTTAAAGGTTGACCGGGCTCTATGAGAGTAGGAGGTCCTACGTCTACGGGTTTGTTTAAGTGGTCTTTGAGATACAGTTTTCGTTTTGGTCGGCCGCTCCAGACCTTCAAGCGATTACGAAGCCTCTCCGGGAACTCCAAGCGTGCAGAGACCACGTGTAGAGTTTTGTCACCCAGGTTTCCGGCACTAAACTTTGCTACGTATCGGTCTGCATTTCCTTGGATAATCTGTAACCCCTTCTGCAACTTTAGCCTCGGGCGCTTGTCTCTTCGCTGAAAGTAGAGGCCAAGAGCTGACAATCCAAATGCTAGTAAAGCTATGGCCGTAGTCGCATACTGCAACCAAACAGGAGCACTGCTCATCGTCCAAACACCCTCCGCCACAAGCCTCTAGAACACTCAGCCTCTAACTTCTCACGCAACCGCCAGAACTCCCCCAATGCGCGATGGTTTCTAGCAACTTTTCGCACAAGTAGCAGGTAGTGGTTATGGTATCGTCCGTTTCGTCCTTTTGCGAGGATACAGTCAAGGAGGGGAGTCCCATATGGATTACAGCGCATTCCCGGTCGTGTTCGACGGCCACAACGACGTATTGCTGAGGCTTGGTGAACCGGACGGAGGCGGCCCCGGCGCTTTCTTCGAGCACGGCGAAAAGGGACACCTTGATCTCCCTCGTGCGCGGGAGGGGGGCTTCGGAGGCGGCATCTTCGCCGTCTGGGTTCCTTCGCCGGAAGAGGATTTGAGGCCCGAACGACGCGCCCCGAACGGGCTTCCACCCGCGCTCGACACCGCGTATGCACTCCGACACGCGATGTCCTCCATCGCCATGCTCTTGAAGATCGAAGCCCGCTCGGACGGAAAGCTCCGCCTCGTTCGCACCGTGGATGAGATCCGGCGATGCCTCGGCGAAGGAGTCATGCCTGCGGTTCTCCACATGGAGGGGGCGGATGCGATCGAAGCCGACCTCGACGCGCTCCACGTCCTCCACCGGGCGGGGCTTCGCTCGCTCGGCCTCGTCTGGGGACGCCCGAACGCCTTCGCCGAGGGCGTCTCTCCGCGCTTCCGCGGCTCGCCGGACACGGGGCCGGGGCTGACCGAAGCCGGAAGGAATCTCGTCCGCGCCTGCAACGAACTCGGCGTCGTGATCGACGTGTCTCACCTCAACGAGCAAGGCTTCTGGGACGTGGCGGATCTCACGGATGCCCCGCTCATCGCGAGCCACTCAAACGCATACGCCGTATGCCCCTCCCCCCGAAACCTCATGGACTCGCAACTCGACGCCATAGCCGACTCCGACGGAGTCATCGGCCTCAACTTCGGGGTCCACTTCCTCCGCGAGGACGGGGTCGAGGACGCGAACACTCCCCTTGAAGCGATGGTGCGGCAGATCGACTATCTCGTGGAGCGGGTCGGGATCGAGAGGGTCGGCTTCGGCTCCGACTTCGACGGGATTACGGTCTCGCGGGAGATCGGCGACGTGTCGGGCCTCCCGAAGCTCATGTCGGCGCTCGGCGACCGGGGCTACGGCGAGAAGGCGCTCCGAAAGCTCGCCCACGCGAATTGGATCCGTGTCCTGCACGAGACCTGGGGCGAGTAGAAAGTGAGTCAAGTGATCTGTGGCGTGGAGCCATGATCCCGTACAGCGCCTATAGTCGACCTCCCACCTTCAGGGCGTGAGCCATCTCGAATTCCACCGGAGGCAAAAAGATCGTGTGGGTTCGAGTCCCACCTCCGGTACCATATGGAATACCCGCCGATGGCGGCTCCTCTTTCAGCCTGCAATACGTCTCTAGCGGAAGGAAAGTGTTGTCTCGGCGCAGCGTTACGCACGGGAGGGTTATGGTCGGTTGCGGGCCATGATCCGGGATACTCGTCATCGTGTAGCCCTGACGCTCGGTGCGGTGCTGATGATCGCCGGGGGGCTCAGGTTCTTCGGGCTGGGCACCGAGTCTCTGTGGGTGGATGAGCTTGCAAGCGTGTGGTTCAGCGCCCCCCCGGACATCGGGGCCGTAATCTCACGCACCGCAGGCGATGTCCATCCGCCGGGCTACTACCTGATCCTGCACTTCACGACCGTCCTGCTTGGGGATGCGGAGTGGGCGGTGCGTCTTCCGTCCGCCGTGGCGGGGACGCTCGCCGTTTACGTTGTCTTCCTGCTCGGACGGGAGCTTTATTCTCATCGGGAAGGACTTACGGGCGCGCTCTTCACCGCTGTCTTCTTCGCCCCGGTCTACTACGCTCAGGAGGCGAGGTCTTACTCGCTGCTGCTCCTTTTCTCGGCGATAACGGCTCTTTTCTGGTGGCGGTCGTTCTCGCGTATCAGAGGAGGCGAGTCACCCGGTCTCTGGAACTTCCTGGGTTATGTCGTCTCGGCTGTGGCGTGCTGCTACCTGCACTACTTCGGGCTGTTTCTGGTAGCGTTTCAGGGGGCGTCGATGCTCTCTCTGACCGTCACGGTCTGGCGGCCCCGGTCTACGCTGTGGGTCTTCGCCCTCTACGTTCCGGTGGTCGCTGCGTATCTGCCCTGGGCATTCGTCATGGCGGGTCAGGGACGCGACAGGGATGCGGATGCGCCCACTCCGGCCCTGTACATGGAGTTCCTCTTCCAGTCGCCGCTCTTGATCCTCATTGCGACGTTGCTCCTTGGTGGGCTCTTCGCGGCGTCCCTGGGCTCGGTGAGGCGAACGATTTCGGGCAGGGATTTCGAGGGTGTTCTACCCGGGGCGATGCTCGTAGCCTGGGCGGTGGTGCCGTTCGTCGTGGCTTATATCATCTCGGAGTTTCACACCCCGATTCTTGCGGCGCGGAATACGATCATCTCCCTCCCCGCCGCCTATTTGCTCCTAGCTCGCGCCGTCGTCGTGCTGCTCCCCACCGTCCGCTGGCAGACAGCGGTCGCGGTCGGCGTCGCGGCACTGTCTCTATATCAGATTCTCTTCGTAGACGAACTCTACTCGAAGCCGCACAAGCAGCAGGTGCGCGAGGCGGTGCAGTTCGTTACCCAAAGAGAGCAGGACGATCCTCTCATCGTACATTGCGGCATCGGGCGCGAGGCGAACTACTACTACCGGTTGCAGAACTCAGACCGCTCGAACTTCACCCAGGTCGGAGCCTGCGACGCGAACCGAACAGACGCGATCCGCGAAGCCGCCGAGGGACATCAGGAGATCATCCTGGTCTACGCTCACCTCTCCCCCTCCGAACAACTCCTTGAAGAACTCTTGTCTGAATACCGACTCACCCGACACGAAGACCTCTACGACGCCGGAGCCTACCTCTACCACAACCCGGCGGCGGGCTAGAGAACCGGTCTCATGGCGGGCATTACCCCGGAGAACGTCGCAAAAACCGTTATCCAGCGGCGGATATCGGGTACGTCAATAGCGACCAGACACGAGTGAGGAGTAGATTGATGGCCGACGTGCTGAAGGGTGAAGAACTCAGGGAACACACGAACCGCATCCCGGACTGGGAGGTATCCGACGACGAGGTCGGTATCTCCCGCTCCTTCGCGTTCAACGACTTCGCGGGCGCGCTCGCCTTTGTGAACCGCGTCGGGGAACTCGCCGAACAGCAGAACCACCACCCGGATATCGCGTTCGGCTGGGGCAGGGCCGAAGTCTCTCTGACGTCACACGATGCGAGCGGCCTGACCGAACGCGACATCGAGCTGGCCGCGAAGGTGGATCAGATAGAGGAACGCTCTTAGCAGCCCCCGCCGAGGCCGTTGCCCCGGTCGCGCAGCAGACACGCCTCCTCTTCCGGCAGACCCCAGATGCCTCGCCCCGCCCCCTGTGCCTCCTCCTGAGCCGCCTCGAATCGACTCAGGTAGCGGGTGTTCGGCGGGAAGGTCGCGACCTGAGCGTAGCCTTCGGAGATGATGCGTTCGTTGAACATCTCGCTTCCGGTGTAGACATAGGCGAGCAACCTGCCGTAGTCGTCGGTCGTCTCTTCATCGAACTCCAGAGATACTTCTTCGCCCTCCAGGTTGTCGCGGGTGAAGTCCGACGCCTCGCGGGAGAGCGGCTCCGGCGAGCCGGAGGCGTAGGGTTCCGGGGTATCTATCCCGATGAGCCGGACATCCTCTATTCCGTCTACCTGCGGAGATACTTCTATAGTGTCTCCGTCTACGACCCTCGTTACCGTCGCTGGAGTCCGACCACCGTCCCCGGCAGTCGTCTCCTCATCGAGTGCTTCGTCCAGCACCACCCCGATGCTCGCGCACCCGGCACCGAAAAAGACCACGACCGCACAGGCAACGATTCTTCGTATCAAACTACCAACACTCTGAATAGAACTCGGGATTTCGCTCTCCGTTTCGTCGAGCTTCATTGGTAACGTCATGACCCGCCCACTCCAACAGCGAACCCGTACGGGAGTTTATGGCCCATCGCGAACCGACCAAAACTTCCACACCGGAGGGAGCCCGGAGCCCGGCTGCCGCGCCGGGACTTCAGAAGCGTTGTCCCAAGGTATTCAACTCCGGAAGGAGAAGGTGAGCTCTCTGGCCAGCGTCGTTCGACTATCTGGTTCGCTCGTATAGCCGCTCCTCTTCGCGGAACCTATACTTGGCGTCGGGAAGTGAGAGAACTACCGGAGGAGTTGCTTTATGAGCGAGAAGCTGGAGAAGGTCTACCGCAGCGAACTGACGCCCGTCAGCTTCCTGAGGCGCGCCTCGTACATGTTCCCCGACCACACCGCCGTCGTCAACGCGGATCGCCGCTACACCTACCGCGAGTTCGAGGATCGTGTCAACCGGCTGGCGAGCCGCCTGCGCGACGCCGACCTTGAAAAAGGCGACCGGGTGGCCTTTCTCTGCCCGAATATCCCGCCGCTTCTGGAGGCCCACTTCGCCCTGCCCGCCGCCGGGATAGTCCTCGTTGCCATAAACACGAGGCTCTCGGCCGACGAGGTCGCCTATATCCTTGAACACTCGAAGGCGAAGATGCTCTTCGTGGACCACGAGCTGGAGCACCTCGCCGACGGGGTGAACGACATGGAGAAGGTCAGGATAGACGACACCGGGGAGGGGGGCGACCCTTACGAGGATTACCTCGCCGAGGGGTCGCCGGAGTCTTTTTCGAGCGTTCTCGAAGACGAGGAGGAGACGATCACGATCAACTACACTTCCGGGACGACGGGCCGCCCGAAGGGCGTTATGTACACGCACCGGGGGGCATACCTGTCCGCCCTCGGGAACGTTATCGAGGTCGGAATGAACTACGAGACGAAGTATCTCTGGACACTCCCGATGTTTCATTGCAACGGATGGTGCTATCCCTGGGCGGTTACGGCGATCGCCGGGACGCACGTCTGCCTCAGAAAAGTCGAGGCGCCGAGGATCTGGGAGATGTTCGAGTCGGAGAGGATAACGCACTACTGCGCCGCCCCGACCGTTCAGATAGGCATCGTCAACGCCGATGAGAAGCACGAGCTGAACGTACGCGTGCGGGCCATGATCGCCGGCGCACCACCCTCACCCACGCTTCTCTCGCAACTCTCCGAACTGAACATAGACCCGGTCCACATCTACGGCTTGACCGAAACCTACGGCCCCATAACGACGAGCGCACCGAGGAAGGAGTGGCAAAACCTGCCCCTCGAAGAGCGCGCCGCGCTGATGGCCCGTCAGGGACAGGCGTTCGTCACGGCGGACCTCGCGCGAGTCGTGGACGATAAGAACAAAGACATACAGCAGGGCGGCGAGACGATGGGTGAGATCGTCTTCCACGGTAACATGGTTATGAAGGGCTACCTCGACAACGAAGAGGAGACCACCGAGGCTTTCGAAGGCGGCTGGTATCATACGGGCGATGTCGCATTGTGGCACGACGATGGATACATCGAGATCCGGGACAGGAGCAAGGACGTGATCATCTCCGGCGGCGAGAACATCTCCACCATCGAGGTCGAGCAGGCCATCGCCAGACACGACGCCGTTCTGGAAGCCGCCGTCGTGGCGGTACCGGATGAGAAGTGGGGTGAGCGTCCGAAGGCGTTCGTCACGCTCAAGCGCGGCGGGGAGGCCACAGAGGAGGAGATCATCGCCTTCTGCAAGGAGAAGATAGCCCGCTACAAGGCCCCGGCGGCGGTGGATTTCGTGGACGAGCTGCCGAAGACCTCTACGGGGAAGATCCAGAAATACGTCCTGCGCGAGAAGGAATGGTCCGGCCAACAGAAACAGGTCAACTAGGGGAGAGCATGCCGAACCTGCACATCCTGAAGGTCTTCGTCGGGAAGGATGAAAACGGCGAACCTATCGGCGGGAACCCGCTCGGCGTTTTTCTCGACGGCTCGGAGATACCGCCCTTTGAGCGGCAGGGCATAGCCCGCGACCTCGGTTTCTCGGAAACGGTCTTCGTGGATGACCTTGAGCGGGGCGCGCTTCGCATCTTTACGCCCGCGTCGGAGTTGCCGTTCGCCGGGCATCCGCTAGTGGGGACGGCGTGGCTGATGCTCGGGGAGGGCTTCTCACTCGATACCCTCTGGCCCCCGGCTGGCGAGGTCCCCGTCAGGCAGTCGGGCGGGATGACGTACATCTCCGGCCTGCCGGAGTGGGCGCCGGAGTTCGACCATCTGCAACTGGACTCCTCGGAGAAGGTCGAGGCTCTGGAGGGCGTGCCTTCTGGCTATGGTCACGTCGGGGTGTGGGCCTGGGAGGATGAGGCGGCGGGCCGGATGCGGGTAAGGGTCTTCGTGCCGGGTCTCGGCGTGGCGGAGGACGAGGCGACGGGGGCGCACGCGGTGAGGCTGGCGGCGAAGCTCGGAAGGACGCTCGTGATACGGCAGGGGGTTGGTTCGATCATCGTTGCCGAGCCGCAGCCGGATGGTATGGTTGAGATCGGTGGGAAGGTCGAGATAGTCGAAGAACGGGAGTACGGAGGTAAGCCGTGATCGAAGCCGAAAGACAGACCTACGAGAACATCGCTGTAGAGCGAGACGAGGAACTCGATTCCGTCGTCCGGATCACCATGAACCGCCCGAAGAAGCGGAACGCACTCTCTCTGGCTCACATGGAGGATTTGATCCACTCCTTCACAAAGATCGAGGCCGACACAAGCGTCCAGTCGGTTATCCTCACAGGGAACGGCCCGGCCTTCTGCGCCGGACACGACCTGAAGGAGATGCTCGGACGAGACCACGAGTTCTACCAGCGAACCTTCGACGTCTGCACGGAGCTTATGACGAAGGTGCAGGCCATCCCGCAGCCCGTCATCGCGGAGGTCCACTCTATAGCGACCGCCGCCGGCTGCCAGCTCGCGGCGACCTGCGACCTCGTAGTTGCGGGCGAAGAGGCGAAGTTTGCGACGCCGGGGGTCAGGATCGGCCTGTTCTGCTCCACCCCGATGGTCGCCCTGAGCCGGGCCGTCGGCCAGAAGAAATCCATGGAGATGCTCCTGACCGGTGAGTTCGTTGGGGCGGAGGAGGCCGAGAGGATCGGCCTCGTGAACAAAGTAGTCGCGGCAAATGAGCTGCGTTCCGCGTCACGGGAGTACGCAAGGAGGATCTCGGAGGCGAGCCAGCTCGTCGTCGGGATCGGCAAACAGGCTTTCTACCGCCAGCATGAGATGCCGACCTCCGAGGCCTACGCCTACACGAAGGAGATCATGTCCCACAACGCAACGCTCGCGGACGCTCAGGAGGGCATGGGTGCGTTCCTTGAAAAGCGCAAGCCGGAGTGGCAGAACCGCTGATGCCAGCCGCAGCGCCAGCGAAGCCGAAGACCGAGAGGCGGAGCCGTACGGAGGGTATGCCGCCGTACAACGTCGTACTGCTCGACGATGACGACCACAGTTACGATTACGTCGTCCTCATGCTGAACAAGGTCTTCGGCCATCCGCCGGAGAAGGGCTTCGAGCTTGCGAAGAAAGTGGACGCCAACGGTCGGGTCGTGGTGCTGACGACGAACCTCGAAGTCGCCGAACTCAAGCGGGATGAGGTCCAGTCCTTCGGCCCCGATTCCCTCATCCCGCGCTGCAAAGGTTCGATGAGCGCGACGGTCGAGACTGCTTCGGGCTAGTCTAGGGCTCGGCCTATTCGGACGATCTCATCGTCCTGACCGTTGCTCGTGAGCACCCAGAGCGAACCGTCCGGCGCCTGAGCTACGTGGCGCATCCGCCCGTACTCCTCTTCGAGGAGCGCCTCGCGGTCTGTTACCTCACCGTCCTCTATCTCTAGT
>JBPCNU010000171.1:0-8531 GCA_051000975.1 Rubrobacter sp. | reverse complement strand
CCGTAACACCGGAGGATATTCTCTCCGAGGAAGAACTCGGCAAGGGCCCACCGGAGTACCGCGACTGGAACACCCCGACCGACGCCGAGGTGGTCTCACTGCCCGGTTCGGAAGGTTCGTCTGCCGGAGCAATCCCGGCGGTCAAGCCGTTCAACTTCGGGCGTGATCCCGGTGGTCCGGAGGACAAGACCCTCTATCTGACCATCCCGGCTCTCGGACTGGAAGATGTGCCCGTCTACGATGAACTTACCGAGGAGGCACTCACAGATTCTACGGTCCACCATCCCGCTACGGGCTTCCCGTGGCAAGCTGGTGCCAACACCTTCATAGCCGGACATCGCATCGGTTACGAGGGGACGGGTTCGTGGGAGGTTTTCTACGACGTTCCGAGCCTGGTAGAGGGGGACGAGGTAATCGTCACCGACTCCGACGGCGGAGAGTACGTCTACCGGATAATCGGCCAGGAGACCGTCGGGCCGGACAACGTTGCGTCAATGAACCCGCCGGACGATGACAAGTCCATCATATCCTTGCAGACTTGCACTTTGCCGGATTACTCCGAGCGGATCGTTGTTCAGGGCGAACTCGTCGAGGGAGACGCGGTCTAGCGAGCTTTTATCGCCCGGATCCTCACACGAAGGACCGTGCTAGTATCCTTCGTCAATGAGTGATGTACTGCGACTGGCGAACTCCATAAAATCTATAACGGCATTCAGTCAGAACTTCACGCTCGGAGAATCTCCGGCGTGAGGTTCTCCGTTCTTTCGAGCGGCAGTTCGGGCAACGCCACTTACCTTGAGCGAAGCGGGGGATCCGGTGGGTTGCTGATAGACGCCGGACTCTCCGTGCGTCGCTTGAAACCGCTACTCGGCTCCATCGGTCGTTCCATCGAGGATGTCGGCGCGGTCTTGTTGACGCACGCACACTCCGATCACACCTGCGGCCTTCGTACTTTGCGCAAGGAGCGGCCCGTCCCGGTTTTCTGCGCACCGGGCGTCGGGGAGAAGTTTGGTGCGAAGGTCATTGAAGCGGGCAAGCCTTTCTCCGTAAGTGGTCTGGAGGCGATCTTCTTCGAGGTTCCGCACGACGCCCCGACTTGCGGGGTGAAGCTCTCTGATGAGGACACGGCGATGGCGGTAGCGACCGACTTCGGGGAGGTGCGGGAGGATGTTTACCGGATACTTCGCGGGGTGGACGCGCTCGTCGTCGAGGCGAACCACGATGTCGAGTGGCTCCGACGCGGTCCGTACCCGCAGCACCTCAAACAGCGCATCGCCTCTGGAGAGGGGCATCTATCCAACGATCAAGCCTCGGAACTCGCGCTCTCGCTAGCCATGCACGGTCTTGCCGAGGTTGTCCTCGCGCACCTCTCCGATACGAACAACTCTCCGGCGCGGGCGACCGGAACCGTCTCGCGGATGCTTCGAGAGGCGGGCTTCCCGGAAATCCGGGTCAGGGCCGCTCTTCCGAAGAGGCCGACGCCGTGGGTGGAGGTCGGGGTTCCCGTTGCTGACCCGGTTCGTTTCGTCTACGGCGGCTCGCGTTCGTCGGAGCCCGGGAGCCTGTTCGGGGTCTTCGAGGGCGGGGATCAGGGCACGCCGTGATTCGCCGCGCGACCATCGTCGCCGTCGGGAAGCCGAAGGGCTGGGCGAAGGACGGCGCGGACGAGTATGCGAAACGCCTGAGAAGGTATTTCATCGTCGAGATAGTAGAAATCCCCGAGTCCGATATGAACCGCCTCTCGCCCGATGAGGTTCTCGCTCAGGAGGCCGAGCGCATCTTCAAACGGCTACCAGACGGGGCGCACGTAATCGCCCTCGACCGCGAACGCGGCAGACAGTATCCTTCGGAGGAACTCGCGTCGAGGCAACTGGTACCGCTCGGAGCCTCGGGAAAGAGCCACATTACGTTCGTTCTCGGTGGTGCGCTCGGCCTCGCGCCGGAGATTCTGGGGCACGCCGATGAAGCGTGGTCGTTTGGAACCCTGACCCTGCCTCACGCCCTCGCGAGGGTCGTGCTACTCGAGCAACTCTACCGGGCCGTCAAGATCCACCGCGGCGAGAAGTATCATTGGTAGGAACCGCAGCAGCCGGAACGCACCCGAACCCGAAGAAACTCCTCGCGAAGTGCTAACCTCTTTACATGTATGTGCAACTCGATCGGCTCGAGGATGGCAGGTGGACGGTACTGTTGCCTTACCCCGAAGGTGGGCATACCTTCGAAGTTCCGGCTCGCACATTGCCCGAGGGCGCTTCGCCCGGAGACGTATTCGGGATGAGCTTCGCAAAGGATGAGGCCGAGACCGGGAAGGCCCGCCAGACGAACCGGGCCTTGATGGATGAGCTGCTGGGACGAGAAAAGAACGGACGGGATGACAGATGAGCGAGACTGAGGGCGTAAAAGCGGAGCTAGCCGGCTTCGAGGAGAGAGTCCGGGCCGAGATCCGGGCCGCCGCGAGCCGCGAGTTCGGGGGCGAGCTTGCGAACATCCACGTCGAGCGCCCGAACGAAGCGACCCACGGCGACTTCGCCTCCAACGTCGCTCTCGCCAACGCGAAGATTTTTCGCCGCAATCCCCGTGAGGTCGCCGAGAAGCTCGCCGCCACCATAAACGCACCTTTCATCGCCGCTGTCGAGGTTGCGGGGCCGGGCTTCCTCAACTTCCGGCTTGCATCGGACGCGGTATGGGAAGGCATCTCCGCGCTCTTGAACGAAGGTGAGGAATACGGTAGGAACGAGCCTTCCGGCGAGAACACCAACGTCGAGTTCGTGAGCGCGAACCCGACTGGCCCGATGCACGTCGGACACGGTAGGCAGGCCGCCTACGGCGACTCGCTGGCGAGGTTACTCGAAGCCGCCGGGCGAAGAGCCTCCCGCGAATACTATTTCAACGACGGCGGGAACCAGATGCGCTTCTCCGCCGAGACGGTGGCCGTGCAGTACGCGAAGCTCTACGACGAAGAGTGGTCCGTCGCCGACGAGGAGAGCCTCTACAAGGGCGAGGACAACGCCGACATCGCTCGCGACCTCGCCAAAGCGCACGGACGTGAGTTCCTCGATCTCGACCGGGAAGCGGGGCTGAAAGCCATCGGGGACTTCGCCGCCGACTGGTGCATGAGCGACATCCGTCGGACGCTGGCGCGGTTCGGGGTCCGCTTCGACACGTACTTCAACGAGAAGACCTTGTACGACGACGGGCGCATCGAGGCGACTATCCGTGAACTCGAAGAGAACGGACGGACATACGAGGCTGATGGCGCGCTCTGGTTGCGGGCTTCGGACCTCGGAGACGACAAGGACCGGGTGCTGGTCAAGAGCGATGGTTCTTATACGTATGCCGCGCCGGACATCGCGTATCACCGGGACAAGTGGGGGCGGGGGTTCAGAACGGCTATAAACGTGCTCGGCTCGGATCACGCCGGATACTTCCAGCGGCTCAACGCCGGTATAGTGGCGCTCGGTCTGCCAGAGGATTTCCTGGATGTCGAGATCGTCCGCCTGGTCAAGCTCACGCGCGATGGCGAGCAGGTCAAGTTCAGCAAGCGCTCCGGTAACGTCGTCGCTCTCGATGAACTGATAGACGAGGTGGGGGTGGATGTGGCCCGGTACTTCTACACGAGGTTCTCGCATAAAACGGAGATGAACTTCGACCTCGACCTCGCCATAAAAGAATCCGACGAGAACCCTGTTTTCTACGTGCAGTACGCTCACGCGAGGATAGCTTCGATCTTCCGCCGGGCCGAAACGGAGCCGGAAGACCTGACGGAGATCGAACCCGCCGCTCTCTCCGAGGGCGAGCGTATCCTCGCAAGCGAACTCTTCGACTACCCGCGCATCGTAAGGAACGCTGCGGCGAAGCGCGAGGTGCATCTGTTGCCCGCGTACCTCGAAACGCTTGCCACACGATTCCATCAGTTCTACGCGCACAACCGCGTCCTCGTGGACGACGAAGCGACGAAGAACCGCCGCCTGGCGCTCTGCGCTGCGACGAAGGCCGTGATAGCGAACGGCCTCGACCTGCTCGGCGTCTCCGCTCCTGAGAAGATGTAGCTTACCGGGGGCGACCACGATGACCGGGTTTGCCGGCTCGACTTTTCGGTACGGTAGCGAGAGCCTCGGGAGACCGATGTGTAAATCCGCTCTGCTATACTGGATTTTCGTTTGGCGGCGGGTTCTGGGAAAGCGTGGAGGGATATGGGCGAGCGACTGAAGATAGCGCAGATCAGCGACATCCACTGCGGAAGCCCGTACTTCATCTCCGACCTGTTAGAGCGGTCCATACTCGAGATAAACGACTCCGAGCCGACGGCGGTCGTGGTGTCTGGCGACCTGACGGACGCGGGGTATCGGCAGGAGTACGAGCTGAGCGCGGAGTACCTCAGAAAGATCCGGTGCGAGCGCATCATGATAATCCCCGGCAACCACGACTCCCGGAACGTCGGATACATTCACTTCGAGCGGCTCTTCGGAAAGCGTCACTCCGTCATAGACTTCGACGAGGCGGTGATGGTCGGGGTGGATTCCTCCGAGCCGGATCTGAACGAGGGGCGCGTCGGGCGGGAACACTACGACTTCATCCGACAGAAGTTCTCCGAGGCCGACGGGAAGCTCAAAATATTCGTGGTGCACCATCATCTGATCCCGATCCCCGGCACGGGCCGCGAACGCTCGACCATTCAGGATGCGGGTGACGTTCTGGAACTTCTTGCGGACTGCGAAGTTAACCTCGTCCTTTCGGGGCACAAGCACGTTCCGTATGCCTGGCGGCTCGAGATCATGTTTATCGTGAACGCGGGGACCGCTTCCACGACGAGGCTCTGGGGCAACACGCGACCCTGCTACAACGTCATCGAGATCGAAGACGAGCGCGTGCGGGTCTACCGGAAGTACCCGTTCAAGGAGCGTGAGACGATAGTCGACTTCAACTCCCGCACTCACGAGTATCACCACTACGAAGACGTCAAAAAAGACGGCCAGCTAGACGGCCATTCGGACAGGACAACGAGTGGCGAGCCGAGTCAGGCCGCAGGTTAGCGGGTCTCCGTCTTGCGGACGCTCTTTCTCATAGACGGCGAACACTATCCGCCCGTCGTACTTGAAGCCATCGAGTCGGTGAAGGAATCTCACGGGGCGAATCCCGTAGCGGCGGCGTTCCTCGGTGGGACCGAGAAGATCAAGGACGGAGCAGACTATGGTATGCCGCTCGTCAAGGCGAACAGCCCGGTCGAGGCGGTCGCGAAGGCACTCTCGGAGTTCGACGGCGTAGAGACGGTCGTGGACCTCTCCGACGAGCCGGTGATCGGCTACCGCGAGCGGATGAGGATCGCCTCCGTCTCTCTCTCGCACGGGGCGCGCTACATCGGGGCGGACTTCGAGCTTCGTCCGCCGGATTTCCGCGACGTTTCGGAGAAGCCCTCGCTCGCGGTCGTCGGAACGGGGAAGCGGGTCGGGAAGACGGCGGTTACGGGGTATCTGGCGCGTCTTCTCTCGGAAGAGGGATTCCATCCCGGCGTCGTCTCGATGGGGCGTGGCGGGCCACAGGAGCCGGAGGTGATCGAAGGCAGGAAGCTCACCGTCGGGAGTGATTACCTGCTCGAAGCTCTCGGGCGCGGGGCGCACGCGGCGAGCGACTACTACGAGACGGCTGCTCTCAGCCGGGTTACGACGGTCGGTTGCCGGAGGTGCGGCGGTGGGCTTGCCGGGGAGCCGTTCGTGTCCAACGTGCTGGAAGGTGCCCGGCTCGCGAACGGCCTCGATACGATGCTGACGATCTTCGACGGCTCGGGGGCGACGATGCCGCCGGTCGCGGTCGACGCACGAATACTCGTTGCGGGGGCGCACCGGGAGCCGGAATATATAGTCGGTTATCTAGGGACGTATCGGCTTCTGGTTTCGGACGTGCTTCTGCTCACGATGAGCGAGGAGCCAATGGCCTCGGACGAGAAAGTGCGGATGATCTCGGAGGCCGCGCTTGCGGTGAACCCGGAGCTGGAGGTGATCCCGGTCGTCTTCCGACCCCGTCCGGTTGGGGACGTGCGCGGTGCGAAGGTGGCCTACGTTTCGACCGCGCCGGAGGCTATCCTCGAGAAGCTGGCGGCTTACCTCGAAGAGAACCTCGGGTGTGAGGTCGTCGGGGTATCGGGGAACCTGTCCAATCGAGTGCTTCTAACGGAGGACTTGTCACGAATGGGTGAGGCTGAGATCTACCTGACCGAGATTAAGGCCGCCGCGATAGACGTGGTTACTGCGCGAGGAGCCGAGGAGAGCAAGCGCGTCGTCTACTGCGACAACGACCCCGTAGGGGACGGACTCGACGGTGTACTGCTCGGGCTCGCTCGCCGCGTACTCGGAGGGGGCGGGTGAAGGAGCATCAGTAGGGTCGAGAACTCCGAGGGGACGGTTGCGGGTGTGATCGGAGCCTCGGCGGTGGGGTATGCGTCGGTTACGGAGACCGTCGCGCTTGCGGTGGCGCGGCTCGAAGGTTCCGGTGAAGTGGAGGGTGCTTATTCGCTGGCGTCGGAGACTTTCGAAAGAGAGCTGGCACGAAGCGGAATCTCCGGGCGGGTCGCGATACTCCGGGAGCGAAAGCCGGTTGACGGAGGCGAGATGAAGAACCTCAAGAACATGCCGGGTCTGCTCTCCGTCGGGGATGTACTGAGTGAAGAAGAGGAAGGCGAGCCGGTGGCCGACCTCGCGGTCGAGCCGGTCGAGGGGTTGTCGCTGCTCGCCAAGGGGCAGGAGGGTTCGCTCGTCGCGCTCGCCGCCTCTCCAGCGGGGACGATGCTCAGGACGCCGGATATGTATATGTCCAAGATCATCGTCGGCGCGAGAGCAAAGGGGCGTATAGACCTCGACGCTCCGGTGAAGGAGAACATCCGGGACATAGCCGAGGCAAACGGGCGCAAGCCTTCGGAGCTTACGGTAGCGGTGCTAGACCGGGACAGGCACGAGGATTTGATCTCCGAGATCCGCTCGACCGGGGCGAGGATACACATGCTTGCCGAGGGGGACCTCACCCCGGCGATAGCGGTCGGGCTTCGCGGTTCGGACCTGCACGCCGTCATCGGCATCGGTGGTGCGCCGGAGGGGGTGCTGGCCGCGGCGGCGATAAAGTGCCTCGGGGGCGAGATGCAGGCCCGGATGTGGCCGACGCAACGCTCGCAAGTAGAGCGTCTCAGGGAGCTCGGCCTGAAAGACCCGGAGAAGAAGCTCACCCTGGATGACCTCGTGAGCGGCGAGGATGTGGTCTTCTGCGCGACCGGGCTAACAGGCGGCCAGACGCTTCAGGGGGTACGGTACTTCAGGGGTGGGGGACGGACCCATACCATCGCAATGTCATCCAGCCCACGTATGATAAGATTCATGGACACTATCCACACCCTCGAACCCGGAGCCGGGTCGCGGGGGTTCCAGATCTAGAACCCGCCCGAACTCCCGAAAAGCAGAGTCGGCGGCCTATCGGATCTGATCCATTCACGGAAAACGCGGGAACGAGCTACATAGTCGTAGTCGTACAAAGCCGCAGGTGGTGTATCTGTAGTGTCGAAACGAGGCACGTTGAGAGATCAAGGACCAGAGAAGATTTCGATCTACGCTATCAGCACCAGCAGAATCAGTGCTACAAGTGCGACCGTTTCTTCGGTCGGAGAAGTCGGAGTAAGTGAAGGGGACGTGGCGCCCGACATTCGTGCGCCCAGAGAAGTCTCCGAGTCGAAAAGAGAAGGTGGAGCGTCATGACCGAACTGGCTACCCTTGAGCGCAAGCGACTGAGCGATCTTCACCCGATCGCCTCACAGCTCGGGATCGAGCAGTACCGGAAGTACCGGAAGCCCGAGCTTGCGGAGTTGATCTTCAAGGTCGCGACGGAACAGGCCTCCGGGCAGTCCGCACCCGTCGCTCCAACGCCCGAAACGACCATTGAATCCACGGAGTCGTCTGAGTCGAATGGCTCCACCCCGGCCGCTGTCGAGATCCCGGAGGCTCCGGAACCCCAGAAGCCGCAACCGGAGAATCGCCAGAACCAGAACGGCCAGAACAATCAGAACGGCAGGCAGGACAATCGCCAGAATCAGAACGGCTCTCGCGATAACAACCGCCGTCAGAAGGGCCAGCGTGCCGGTGGCCAGCAGGGCGCTCAGGAAGCCGACGGCCAGCAGGAGGGACAGGCCCAGACTGGCATCCTCGATGTTCTGCCGGACGGTTTCGGTTTTCTGAGGACGAAGGGCTATACGCAGAGCAAGGGCGACGTATACGTCTCGACGAGTCAGATCAAACGCTTCAACCTCCGGCGCGGCGACTACATCACGGGGCAGATTCGTCCGGCTCGCGACGGCGAAAAATACCCGGCGATGGTTCGCATCGAGACGGTCAACGAAGCGGAGCCGCAGAAGGGTCGCCGCCGCGTTGACTTCGACGATCTCACGCCGCTCTTCCCGCAGGACCGCCTGCGCCTCGAATGGAAGCCGAACGACATCGCCCCGCGCGTCATAGACCTCGTCGCTCCGATAGGCAAGGGGCAACGCGGCCTGATAG
>JBPCNU010000170.1:0-30403 GCA_051000975.1 Rubrobacter sp. | reverse complement strand
GCTCCATGCCGCTGGAGGTCGGGGAGAGCGGTATCTGGGAGGGAGACCTCTCGGAACTCGGGATCGTGAACCTCCCGGACGAGGGAGAGATCGAGGTTTCCGTGTCCTGGAAAAACCTCGTAACTCGTAAAGTGTCGCTGCGTGGCCGAACCCGTGACTATGATACGAACCACTTCGCGTGGAGAGACATTTCGGGCGAGCGTGTTCTCGCGCTGGGAGATTGGCGAGGCGGGGATGGACTTGCGATCCTCAATGAAGACACCTTCGTACTTGGCGAGCGGCCCTGGCTCGGCGAGGTATGGGAGCCGGTCGTCAGAGGACTGCCCGGCGGTGGCCGAGCCGTGGTCGTTCCGGCCGCCGTGGATCCCACCTGGTCGGTGGAGCTGGCGGACCCGGAGCCTGAAGAAACCCGTGTCTCCCCCGTGAAGGCCGAGGGCAAAATTGCCAGAGATCCTCGCTTCAGAATCGAAGATCTCATCGGGAGCGAAGACGCAGCCGGAAGGGAAAGCTGGCGGACGGTGTCCGCGTCGCTTCGACGTATACCGCTGCCTCCCTCTCTCAGGCGAAAGGTCGGTGTCGGGGAATTGTGCGAGACAATACAGGGATCCATCGTGGACTTTCCGGCGAGACCCTACTGGAAAGCGCTCGACGAATCCCTGCTCGAAGAACTCGAACAGTGGGATCGATACGGCCTTCAAATGCTCGTAGTCGCCTTCGCGCCCGACGCTGGGCCGAAGAACGAGCTGGGCGTGGAGGGCGAAATAGAAGCCTTCACCGCCGATGCGCCGAGCCTTGCGAACAAGGGAGAATCCAATCTATTTTACAAATACAAGGATGGTCGATCGCGCAAGACGAACACCACCGTCCATCACCGGAGAGATGGAGATACGACGGACGGAAGCTCATATTTTCTGAACGTCGGAGAAACTCTCTATGTTTGCCTTAACTGCGGACTGTACCTGCCGAACGGCAAACTCACCTATCATGATCCGGTCTCCTATGGACGGGATTCTTGCCAGAGTTCCAGACGATCCTACAGGACGGTCCCGTCCGGAGCTGAGGTCGGAGTGGAGTTATGGGTTTATATGGATCCCGTCCCTTTCATCCGCGCCTGTGAAACCGTTGTGCGCCAGGCGAGAGAAGGAGGGGATGTGCCAGCGTCCGCGGAATATTGGCTCGGTCACGTCGTGGAAGCATATAATGCCGAGGCTCGAGACGGAGAAGAGCCGGGGGAATGGTTCGCTCGCGCCTCTGGCTACCTCCTTGATCTGAAGCAACTGACCAAAAGGCTCGAACGAGACGGCGAGCGGGAGACATCGCTCGCCGAAATGGGATGGTCTTCCCTGTCTTATCGCAGGGGGATCGAAGTTATCTCCGAGTGGATCCAAAGCGAGATGGGAGGCAGATAGGCGTGCGAGTACTTTCCGAGAGCGAGGCGCGGCGCTATGTCGAGCAAGAAGTGCGCCGTTTACCCGAAACCGTGCTGAATATGCTCGCCCAGAGCGGGGGGGTAGGACGGGGCCGACTGATTCGCAGCATTTTCCGTTCCCTTCCCAAAAGTCTGGAGATGGAGCAAGTCGTCGAATGGGTGGAGACGATCCTTTCCTATCTGATAGTGCGCGGTGACATCGAGCGCGGAGCGGGGGAAGTTTACGTTTCGCTGCCACCCTATGCGGTCGAGCTGCTCGCGGACGACGCTTCGGAAGCTCGTTATATAAGGCTTCATGGAGACGCTCGGGGCGACGGGCGTGTACTTGAGGCGTTGTGCGTGCTGGATCCCTCAGCCCATATCTCCCATTCTCGAAGCGATGTGTACACGAGCGATAGGGAAGAGCGCGACGTGGAAAGAGTTGACGCTGATGACCCGGAACCCGATCTCTCGCTCATAGACCGCGTGCTGTGTTTGGACTCTGTGGCTGCGACGCGACACGAAGAAGTGTTTGAGATTATGGAAGGCTGCGGATACAGGCTTTTTCGCCTCGATGAACTTGCGTCCAACCTGCCCTCGATACACGGTCTGCTTTGTCCGCCCGAGCATGACTTGAAGGATGCGCTGGAAATCGGGGGAGACTGGGAAGCTTATGCGCCTTCGAAAGATGGGCGGGAGGCGTGGGCGCAGGTAGTGACGTGGCACGAGATCTCACATTCGCTGGTGCGTAAGCGCGGACGAAGGATCGAGCCGGGAGAGGGAGACCGCAGCTTTTATCACGGCGGTGGTGGAAGGGTGTCCGAACTCGGTTGGGAGGAGGCCGCGCTCTGGCTACATTACCTCAACTGGATGGAGGGGCAGGAGGAGTTCACCGTGTACAAGAGAGGGACGCTTTATGTGCCGAACAACCTCACTCTTTCCATGATGCGCTGGCTGGAGATGGTGGTGGGAAGGCGTCTTCGCCGGACTCGGGGACAGAGGCGCCTGACTTTGCCGGAAGGAGTCGCGGGATATGTTCAGCGTATTATGGAGGAGAAGCTCGGTGTGAAGACTCGCAGGAATTTTCCCCGGAGCGGTGGTTCCGGTGGTCGTGGTGGACGGGGATCGGGATGCGGGAGGTATGGAAGATGAGGCAGAGTCCCTTCGATCTCTCGGAAGACCTCAAGGAGACGCTCTGCCAGTATCTGGAGACGTCGCACAAAATCTCCCATCCCGTTATCTCTCGGGAGCGAGCGGAACTCCTCCGGGAAGCGGGGGTGGTGAGCCAGCGACCCTTCGTGGAGACGACCCCACGTTTCAAGACTGGCGCTTGGCTGCGCGATTTGGATCTTCCTCAAATCCCCGAAGGCTTCCCGGAGTTCGTAAGCCGGGGTTTGTCCACGGAGAAGTTTCCTCTGTATTCCCATCAGGAAGCCGCGCTGCGAGCGGCGTGGAACCGCGATGGATCTCCCGGAAGCCTGATCGTGGCGAGCGGAACAGGCTCCGGCAAGACTGAATGCTTTTACCTGCCGATTCTGGCGGACATCCTCCGCGAAGCCGAGAGGTGGGAGGGAGTGAAAGGCGACGAGAAACCCGGCGAATGGCGTTCGAGGAGCGGAATCTGGGCCGACAGCCGGCGCCACGAGGCAAGGCCGGCGGCGATGCGAGCCATCGTACTCTATCCCATGAACGCCCTGGTCAACGACCAGCTAAGGAGACTTCGTCAGACCCTCGACTCGACCGAGAGCCTCCGCTGGCAAAGGCGGAGCCTCGACGGCAACGTCGTGCGCTTCGGACGCTATACGAGCCAGGCCGAACTGCCGGGACGGCCTTCGGAGGATCGGCGCAGGAGACGCTGGCAGGATTACATGACCACGATTCGCTCGGGATGGGAGAACGTCGGAGAGGAGCTTCGATCCTCCGGCGGATGGCCACGTCCGAACGGAGCGGAGATGCTCGGTCGCTGGGATATGCAAGCGGCTCCCCCAGACATACTCGTCACGAATTATTCGATGCTTGAGTACATGCTTCTGAGGCCCGAGGAAGCCGCCATGTTCGAGAAGACTCGCACATGGCTCGCAAGCTCCGCAGAAAATGTGATAACGCTCGTTCTGGACGAGGCGCATTCCTACTCAGGTACGCAGGGTACGGAGGTAGCGTACCTGATTCGGCGTCTATTCGAGCGGCTGGGGGCCAGGCCGGAGCAGATCCGGTGCATCGCTACTAGCGCGACGCTCGGCAGCGCCGCTGAGGATGTGGAGCGGGTACGCGGTTTCGCGTCCGAACTCTTCGGTCAGCCGCCAGAACGTTTCAGCGTGGTGCAGTCCGAGACGCAGAACGTCGTGCGAGATATCCCCACGCCGTCCCGAGACGAACTCACGGCCTTCGCCGGCTTCCAGAGAAATATCTCGACCCAGGACACGACGGACGAGGCAAAACTCCAAAAAGTCTGCGCCGCATTCACGTCATCGCTGAATGTTCCTTTTTCTGGCAAGCCCGCCGCGCAGGGACTATTCGATGCGCTGGTTGAGCATCCTAGAGTCCTCGACGTTCGCAAAAGGACGGCGCGTCGGGCGTGTGACATCGGACAGCTCGCAACCGACGTTTGGGGGGAGCTTGGCGACGACGAGATAAGACATCAGGCGACGGCGGGAATACTTTCAGCCGGGACGATCGCGCGAGAGAAGGCCGATGCCGCCACGCCTCCACTGCTTCCGAACAGACTGCACCTTATGTTTCGCGGCATCAACGGCCTATGGGCCTGTGTGGATCCTAAATGCCCTGTGGCGTCGGCCTCCGAGGAGGGACGACCGTGCGGTAAGCTCTATGCGGAGCCGCGCGTCTGGTGTGAATGTTCGGCTCGTGTGCTTGAGATGTTCCATTGCCGTATCTGTGGCCTGATGTTTCTCGGAGGGCTGCCGGATTCGGACGGACGGCTCTGGCCTTACGAACCGGATCTCGAAAGCGGATTTCAAGACTATGATGCCTACCAAATCTTCGCCGCCGAAGATCCGAACCTCTCGAACGCCCGCACAAAAAACTGGGCCGAAGAACGTCGTTCGACAGCAACGACCGGAATCGCCTCTCCGTCCGACGAAAATTCCCGCTCTTTCTGGGCGAGCAGCGAACGCGACAAGTACGGCAAATCGCCCTTCGCATGCCCGAGATGTGACGCGCGGGGAGGCGCGAACAGCAACGTTGTCCAGGCGATGCGAAGCACTGGGCCGCAAGCTCTGCGGGTACTCATGGAGCAGTCCTTCCGCAACCAGCCGCCCAGAACCGTCGCCGAGACGCCGGGGGGCAAAACGCCCCCGGAGCCTCGAAAGAAAGTCAAGTGGGCGTTCAAGCCGTCGAAGGCGACCACGTCCGCGAAGTCGGTTGTCGAAAACCCGAACCGTGGCCGCAAGGCCTTGATCTTCTCCGACGGTCGGCAGGAGGCTGCGACGCTCGCGGTCAATATGACACAATTGCACATGCGAGACCTCTTTCGGCAACTTTTACTCGTGATCCTCGAAAACGACGTTCGTAGAGCGGGCCTGAGTGAGATGTCCGTGCCGCGTCTGCGGGAGAAGATTCTCGAACTCGCGCTCTCGCGAGGCATTGACCCCACGCTCGGAGAGGACGAGGATTTCTGGGCCATTCGCGCCTCCAGTCCATACGCGGCGGACAAAAAGGCCGCTCCGATGTTGGAAGCGTATCTGAGACGCGAAGTCGCGGATAGGCAAGTCGGCGTCGAGAGCCTCGGACTCGCGAGGTGGGTACTCGACTTCGAAGGAAGGGATGCGGAGGACATAGTCCCGCCGCTCGAACCCTTCGATGTCCGCGAGACCGTCTCCCTTATACACGCCGTGGTTCGGATCCTGGCCGGATACGATGTGCTTCTGCCCGAAACCGGAGACCCGCGGAACTGGCCGTCGGAGATCGTTGCCGAACGAAGCCGGCGCCTGATAGTTCGCGACAAAGTGTCGGATAACCGCACGTTCACGTGGAGCGTCGGAAGCCGCACGCGCCTCACTCGTTATCTCGAACGGGTCTGTCAGGTTTCCGGGACGGAGGAACATGGCGTTGCCTCGCTCATGGAGAGGCTTTGGGAGGAGTATCTTCCCGGTGTGGGCGCCGTGCAGCCGGCGAGCGGGGTGAGATCCGGGTGGGGCGTGCCGTTGAATCGCCTGGCGATTGCCCCAATGTCCGAGCGGATAGCCGTGTGCGACTCGTGCGACTATCTGAACTCGGACACAGTCCGGGGTGTCTGTGTCCGTTGTGGCGGCGCATGCCGGGAGATGAAGCTGGCCGCGGTTACCGAGGGGAATTACTATCGGAAGGTCGCGAATCTCGCCCTCGACGGCGACGGGAGTCCCGACCCGTTCCCCCTTCGGGCGCTCGAACACACGGCGCAGATTTCGGTGACGAAAGCCGCCACTCGCGAGCGACATTTTCAGGATAAATTCATTCCGGAAGGCGCGGATCGTGAAGACGCGAAGCAGCACCGAGTGGATATGTTAAGCGTGACGACTACGATGGAGATGGGCATTGACATAGGTGACCTCACCACCGTTGGACTCAACGGGACGCCACCGAACGTGGCGAACTACCAACAGCGGGCGGGGCGAGCGGGACGGCGCAGCGACAGCACCGCAACGGTAGTCACCTTCGCACGGGATCATAGCCACGACCAATACTATTACGCGCGGGTCGCGGATATCGTTACCGGGCGCGTTCGGGTTCCGGAAGTCCACCTCATGAACGCATCCATCGCCAGGCGGCACCTCAACTCGCTCGTCCTCCAACGGTTCTTCACGGAGAAGAGCAAAAGCATCGGCGACGCGGAAAACCTCTTCGGTGCCTTCGGGAGCATCGGAGACTTCGCGGGCGGCGGGCTTAAGGAACTGACGAAGAAGCTTAAAGGCGGATATTTCCGGGAGACCGTGTGTTCCTCGGCTCAGAATGCTCTGACAGAGTGGCGCGATGCAATTGATGGATGGCTCGACGATTTGCCGGAGACCTTGAATGACGCGCTCAAAGGCGCGAGCGAGAGTGGGGATCTGCTCGGAGTCCTTGTGACATCGGGGGTGTTGCCTCGCTATGCTTTTCCGGTGGATGTCGTGGCTCTTTGGACGGAGGAGCCTTCGAGGTACAACCGGGGTGAGGAAATTCAGCGTGATCTCCAGATCGCGCTTTCCGAGTACGCTCCGGACACCGAAGTTGTGATAGACGGCTGGATGCACAAGTCCGCCGGCCTCTACGCACCTTACGAGAAGAATCCCCGCTACGAACCCGGCGTGTGGCTGTCCGAGTGCAAGAAATGCCACCACGTGGAGATCCGGGACTACTCCTTCGGAGACCCCACATGGACTTCGTGTCCGATGTGCGGCTCGGACGAAAGGCATCAAAAGTCGAGTCCGGCTATTCGCCCTCTCGGGTTTCGGACGGACTGGTCGGCCAAACGAGAGAAATACCGGGGCGGCTCTCGCTCTCGCGCCGGCAGCTCGTCCAGCGTGCAATTGAACGCGGGAGGGACGGCGAGCCAGGGCGAGCCGCGTCTCTCGGAACGGCTATGGGTGAACGAACGCGTCGGGGAACTTTACTCAGTGAACAGGGGGCCGGACAGGGGTTTCAGAATCTGCCCGAGCTGCGGACGGAGTTTGAAACCCGACCAAACGAAGCACAAACGCCCCGAAGGGAGTCCGCCGCGCAACTGCTCCGGGCGTCCGGAAGGGTCGGCTGCCCTCTACCACAGCTTCCAGTCGAACGTCGCGGTGCTTGGGATAGACTTGCCGGACGGTTTGGATGCGAACCCTGCGGAGCCTCGGGGGAGAGCGGCGTGGCTGTCCGTCGCGGCCGCGATCATACGGGCAGCGGCAAGCTACCTTCAGATCCACAGCTCCGAAATTGCCGCGGGCACTCGTCCCCGGGTAGACTTTTCGAACCATCTGCAAGCCGAAGTGTTTGTCTACGACACACTCCCGAATGGTGCTGGATATGCCAGCGAAGTCTCGGACAACATAGAAGAGATATTGGACCTCGCCCGGGATCTCGTCCGGAACTGTCCCGAAGGATGTGAAGCCGCCTGCTACAGTTGCCTGCTCGACTACGGCAACCAGCGTCAGCACGGCCTCATAGACCGTCACCTAGCTTTCGATCTTCTCGACTACACGCTGGAAGGAAATATTCCGTCTCTGTCCACCGAGCGGCAAGTTCGCGCTCTGACGAAGCTGCGCGGCTTCGCGCCAGAGGGCGCTTTCGACCTTGATGCAGCCGCCGGAATCGCGCGGCTCGAGCTGAAGAATCGGAAGACGGAGATACGGTGTGTACATAGTCTCGCCGCTCAGAGAGCCGGGGAAAACATCATAATAGATGCATCGAGTTCGCAGACAGAGGGGCAGAGCGCCTTCAGCGAATTCGACCTGCTTCGCAGACCATTCTGGGTATGGAATGCAGCGACATGAGGCTCGTGTATTCTCGGGCAACGTAACGACGTAAAGGAAGTGAGATAGGTCGCATGGGATCGGAACAGGAGAATTCACTCTTTGGTAGCGTACCGCTCGCTGACGCGCCGAAACTCGGGGTCGTTCGCGCGCGCTTCGAAGGCGAGAAGCGGCTAGCGTTCGAGGATGTCCTCTCGGGTTGCGACACTTTGCGCGTCCTGACTTACTCGAACAGCCTCTCGATCATCTGCAGAGCCGCGTCGCTGGTCGAGGACATGGAGATCGTCTTCGGTCGGGAGGACATAGTAGGCGAGGCGGAGAAACTGTACTGGCACCAGGACGAACTCCTGCGCGCCGTGCGAACGGAGATGGAGGCGAGGGATCCGCTGAGGGAGAAGGCCCGGGCCGGGAAGCTCCGCCTGTTCGTGGTGAAGGACATCATCTCCCACGAGAAGCTCTTCCTCATGGAGGGAGAGGGGATGAAGAGAATACTCACCGGCTCGGCGAACCTCTCCGAGAGGGCGCTCGGCGGAAAGCAGAACGAGGGATACGTCCTCTTCGAGAACGACCCGGCGGCGTGGGATCACTACGAGGCGAAGTACGAGAAGATAAAGGCGGCCTCCGCCCTCGCCGTGCCGAAGAGGGCGTTGCTCTCGGACGAGCTGGACATCGAGGATCTCCCGGCCTTTTCGTCGGAGGGAGGGTCGCCCATCGTGGCCGTGGAGGACGGCTCGCCGGAGAACGGGATCGTCCGCAAGGTGGTCTCCTCGAAGACCCCGAAGCACTTCGCCGGTCTCTCCGCGGTCGTCCCGAAAAGCAAGGGCGCGGCGCATCTCGACCGGAGGGCTCGCACGGAGGCGATCCAGTACGTCAAGAGCAACCGCCGAACCGAGGAGAGCAACCCGGAGGAATACCTCTCCATAGACGTGGCGGCGGGCACGGCGAACCTCTCGGGCAAGAGGCTCGACCTCGAAGTCCCCGAGGGGGAGGTCGCGCGGGACGTTCATGCCTGGGTTCGCTACTTCGAGGGCTTCTCCGTCTTCCGGGGCGAGAGTGAGAAGCTCGCCCGCGACTACTTCGCGTTCTGGAGCTGGCTGTGGTTCGGCCCGCTCCTTTGCGACGGACGCAACGCGGCGCAGGCGCGCGGCGACGACGTGCACGACTATCCGATCTTCGGCATCCTTTACGGAAAGAGCAACTGCGGAAAGACCGAGCTTGTGGACACGCTGCTCCGCTCGATGTTCGGCAAATCCGGCAAGACACGCCCACGGACTGGTTCACCCGCAACAGGGTCGCCAACCTCATGGCCGAGAATCGCCGGTATCCGCTCGTTTTCGACGACCTGGAGAAGAAACGCTACTCGGAATACGCCGTCTCGCTGATCAAGGAGGACCACGTGCGCCTCCCCGAGTACCCTCCGGTGGTCCTCTCCATGAACGCCGCCCAGGACACCTTCGAGACCGAGGTCAGGAAGCGTTGTTTCGTGATCTACACCGGGGCTTCGCTCCGGGATGATGATCCGGAGTCGAAAGAACTCGGCAAGGCCGTCAAGGAGATCAAGCGCGAGCTCGGCACCGCCCTCTACCGCGAGTATCTCGACCGGGTGATGGCGAAACTCCGGGAGGAGTCGCACACGGACTTCCTCGCGCTCTCCTCCGGCGTGCTCAGGGATCTTATCTCCAAGCACCACCGGGACGGCCCGCCGGAGTGGTGCCGCGTCTCGAGCATGGACGACCATCGGCGCGGCAGGCACGACAAGGTCAGGGAGGATCTCCGCCAGAGCCGGATCTTCGACGGCGCCTCCTGGGAGAGGCGAGGCAACAAATGGGTCCTCAAGATGGGCGACCACAACGTCGCCAACAGGCTCCGCCGGGACGTTCCCGATTACGTCCTCAGCGCCGGAAACGTCGGCAACCTCGTCGTCTTCGACGCCGGGGAGGTCGAGGCGTTTCTCGGCAAGGACGCGTTCTCCAAGAAAAAGGGTCTGAGAGGACTCTTTGGATCAAGAAAGGGCGGTTAGCCTTCTAGGAGAGCAGCAAAATTCGGAGGCGAGCCGGGGACTCCGGCGAGAAGGAGGATCGCGAGGCCGAGACCGCCGCCGGCATGGACGCCATCGTACTCTGGAGGCTGGACCGCTGGGGTCGCTCACCCGTCGATCTCGTCACCACGCTTGGGGAACTCGAGGTCGGGTTCGTCTCGCTGACGGAGGTGCTTGACCTGACCACTCCCACGGGAAGGACGATGTCGTGGTTTTTGGCCGTCTTCGCCGAGTTTGAGCGGGACATCCTTCGCGAGAGGGTGAAGGCCAGTATTGTGCAAGCGCGCACGGAAGGAAAGCCGCACGGCAGGCCGAGGACGATCTCGCTCCTACGGGAGCAGGTGGAGAATCTGCGCGAGGCGGGCATAAGCAAGTTTGAGATCGTCATGCCAGTAAACGGGCGGCTTCTGACAGACGATAATATGTCCGCTAAACGGAATTAGCGGCAATTCAAATGCGAAAAACAGACATCGAACTTCTGCTAATCCTCACTGTAGCCCACGAATCGAATTTCTGATAATGTGTCTCGCATGAGACGCATCGCCAAACCGTTGCTATCTGCGAAGGGGGATAGGCAACTCGAGAAGTTCGAGGCTTACCTCCGTGACGAGCAGGATCTCGCGACCGATACCGTGCGCAACTACGTCTCCGACCTGAGGCAGTTCGCCGCCTTCTGCGAGGCGAGTTGGGCTGAGGGCGAGGAGGTGGGCGATCCGTTCTCGCCCGAGAACGTAACCACACCGAGCATCACTCTGTATAGGTCGCATCTCAAGAACGCGCTTGAGCTGAAGCCGGCGTCGATCAACCGGCACCTGGTTTCCATCAAGCGGTACTTCGGGTGGGCGTTCGACGAGTCACTAATCGGTCGCGACCCTTCAAAGGTTGTGAAGCTGGTGCCGCGCACGGTTCCGCCGCCGAGGCATCTGTCGAACAAAGAGGAGGCCGCGCTGGCGGCGGCTGTGGAGCGCTACGGCTCGCTTCGGGACCGCACGCTGATGGTGGTGGCGCTGCACACGGGCCTTCGGGCGGAGGAGCTGTGCGGGCTTCGGCCCTCGCACGTCAAGATCGCCAAGAGGAGCGGTCACCTGAAGGTGTGGGGCAAGCGGGGCAAGTACCGGGAGGTTCCGCTCAACTCCACGGCGAGGGAGTCGCTCTCCGAGTGGATCGCGGCGCTGCCCGAGGAGCCGCCGTGTCTGTTCCCTTCACGCAAGGGCGTTGCCAACGGCGACGGGCAGAAGGAGCTGCGACCGATCTCCGACCGGGCGCTGGGCTACGTCGTCTCCAAATACGCGGCGCTGGCGAAGGTTGAGGACGTGAGCCCGCAGGATCTCAGGCACCGCTTCGGGTACGTGATGGCCGAGAGGGTGCCGCTGCACCGGCTGGCCCAGATAATGGGTCACGACTCGCTGGACACCACGATGGTCTATGTGAAGGGTACCCAAGGCGACCTGCAGCGGGCGGTGGAGGAGAGGGCGTGGGCGTGACGGCCCCGCCGTCCGGGACGGCACGATGAATCCCAAGAGGATCCACCGCAACAGCATCGTCGGTGAGCAGGGCGTCAACCTGATCCAACGGATCGTGTTGAAGATGGAGCACATGTGGTACCCGACCGGCGGGGTAGAGGCCGGCATCGACGGGTTCATAGAGATCAGGGATGCGACGAGCGGCGAGGTCACCAACTCCATCGTTCAGGTGCAGAGCAAGGCGGGGCCCAGCTTCTTTCGGGCGGAGACGGAGACCTCGTTCGAGTTCCGGTGCGACGAAAGGGATCTCGACTACTGGCTGCAGGGCAACGCCCCGGTGGTGTTGGTGGTGTCCAGACCCGAGTCGGACGAGGCCTACTGGGTCTCGGTCAAGGACTATTTCCGAGATCCCGCCGCTCGTGCGGCGCGTAAGGTGCGCTTCGACAAGGAGCGCGACCGATTCGGCAACAGCTGCAAGGACGCTCTCGTACGCCTCGCCGTGCCGAAGGACGCCGGCCTCTATTTCGCCCCTCCGCCCAAAGAGGAGACACTCTACTCCAACCTGTTGAGGGTCTCGCACTTTCCAAAGCGACTCTACGTGGCCCAAACCGACTACCGAAAAGGTGGAGAGGTACACGCAAGACTCAAGGAACTCGGCGCGGAGGGAGAGAACGAGTGGATGCTCAAGCGCGGCAGTGTCTACGGATTCGTGGACCTCGCCGAAGGGGCGTGGGAGGAGATCTGCGATCGGGGCACCGTCGAGACGTTCGATGCCGAGGAGTGGGCATTCTCCGATGACCCCGACGCGCAGCGCGAGTTCGTGCAGCTCATGAATCGGTGCCTCGGCGCGAAAGCTCACGTACTGGGACTGAGGTACGAGAGAGATCGCCACTGCTACTACTTCAAGGCGACGAACGACCTATCCGACCTCAAGCTCGGCTACAAGAGCCTCGTTAACGAGGCGGCGCGCGCCGTGTTCAAGAGGTACCCCAAGAAAGGAAACCCGAAGGAGACGGCATACTACCGTCACTCGGCCTTTGAGGGACGCTTCAAGAGGTTCGATGCCACTTGGTACCTGGAGGTCACACCCACCTACCACTTCACTCGGAACGGACGCTGGCCTTCCGCGTTCTACGAGGACAAACTGACGGGGATCAAGCAGTTGGAGACCAACCAGGCCCTACTCGGCCAGACCGTAATGTGGGCCGAGTACCTGCGCAGGGACGGCAACTTGTTCGAGCCCCAATATCCTTTGCTCAGGTTCGACGAACTGGCAAAGTTCGATCTCGCGGCGGGGATAGACGAGGACGCGTGGCTCGGGAACGACGAGACGGGCGATGAAGTGGACGCCCCGGAAGGATCGGCGCTCTTCTAGTGATGGAAGCGACACTTATTCAGGAACCCGCGCTCGAGTTCGGGATGGGGAACCACATCGACATCAGGTTCGGCCTAATGAATTACGGGCCGCTGGACCTTCGCACAGAGACAGCCCCGCAGAGGGTGCGGCTGGGAATCGTCGGAACCCCGGAGGGCGTGGAGGGGATCCACTCGTGGGTGGAGCGCATCGGCCGCGGGATCGCCGCGAAGGAAAGCAAGCAGCCCAACCTCTTCCCGCGGTTTCCGGGCTTCGGCGAAGACTCCTACCTGTCGGCCCCACTTTTCGTCGACCCCCGGCTGCACGGCACCGTCAGGCAGCGGGACCTGGACTCGTTGTTCAAGAGTTGGGACAGGAACCGCGTGGTCGAAGAGGCCGTCGGCATGTTTCTCACGGAAATGCGGCGCTTGACCGAGAAGGCCTCGGCCGATGTCCTCGTGTGCGCGGTTCCTGAAGGCCTCATAGACTACATGGAGGTGAATCGACCTACCACGGAAGGTGCCGAGGACGAGGACTCCGCCGCGACGGTGAACCTCGACTTCCACAACCTCCTGAAAGCGAAGGCCATGGATTTGGGCGTACCCATTCAGCTCCTGCTCCCTTCCACATACGACGAGAGCAAGCACCGCAGGCAGAAGCGCCGCAGCGACAGAATCAGACGCCTTCAGGACGAGGCCACACGCGCCTGGAACATCTACATCGCGCTCTACTACAAGGCCGGAGGCGTCCCCTGGAGGATCGCCGGCAACACCTCCGATCTAACCTCCTGCTACGTGGGCGTCAGCTTCTACAACACCCTCGACAGGGAGAAACTCCTCACGAGCACGGCTCAGGTGTTCAACGAACGCGGCGACGGGGTCGTCCTCCGCGGTGGCACGGCGCACAGGTCAAAGGAAGACAGGCAGATCCACATGTCCGGCGAGGATGCCTACAAGCTGCTCGACGGGGCCCTGAAGACGTACAGGAGCGAGCACAGGACGCTGCCGGCTCGCGTCGTGGTACACAAGACCTCGCCGCACGATATGGCGGAGCTCGACGGTTTTCGGGAAGCGTTGGACGCCAACGGCGTGGACTCCGCTGACTTCCTTAGCTTTGGAAGATCCTTCACCCGCCTCTTCCTTGACGGTGGGTATCCGCCTCTCAGGGGAACCTTCCTAAGCCTCGATCGCCGAACCCACGCGCTGTACACGAGGGGGAGCGTAGACTTCTTCGCGACCTACCCCGGCATGTACGTACCCAGTGCATTGCGGCTCGTCTGCGAAGAGGTCGAGCAGACGCCAGCCTTCTTGGCGGAAGAGATCATCGCGCTGACCAAGATGAACTGGAACAACACCCAGTTCGACAACCGCAACCCCATAACGATCAGGGCGGCTCGGGGCGTCGGAGACATACTGAAGTACGTCGAGGAGGGACACGGCCAGACCAGGTACAGTTACTATATGTAAATATAAACGTCGCACGCTTCAATACGACGAGTACGAACGCCCAATATGGACCACTCCTTGCCACCGTTTGGAAAACGCTCGAATAAGGGACGAAGCGGCTTTGTCTCGATAAGACATCCCGCAACTTCGTGCGGCAGTCCCGAAAAGTTGTCCCAATTGCTGAATCCCGGTACTTGATATGTGGAATGTTTTCGGGACAATGGGAGCATGAGGGTGGGCTACGCTAGAGTGTCGAGGCAGGATCAGTAGGCTCAGGGTACTCGACGAGAACAGGGCGAGGCTGGCGAGAAGATGCAGGGCTGAAGGTCGCTCCACGCTGGACCGGTACCTCGGCGAGGCCGACAGGCATGACCGCCGAAAAGACGAGGAGGCGCACGATCCCCAAGCGTAAGAAACGACGCAGAAAGGATCGCGACGCCGCAGTTCCGCAGACGCGTGCAGGGAGCGAAACACGCTTTGTGGTCGGCTCCTCCTCGGGAGCGGACGGGGGTTCATCCAACTTCGACCTCGGCCACGAGGTCAACCTTGTGAAGGCCGCGCTGCTCTACGCCGACCGGGTGGAGCTGGTGAGCGTCGGCGCCTCGATTCTCGCGGGTTGGGTGGAGCTGCGAGACACGCCACACCAGAAGAGGGTCGAGTTGATCCGAGAGCACGGATGCCATTGGCTCGACCCCGGCAATCTGGAGAAGCTGGAGCTGGTGATGGGCTCGGGGAAACGGGCACGCATGGGAGGACTCGACGACCGGGAGAGAATAAGGGCAAGGATCCAGCTTCGGGCGGTCTTGGACAAGGGGTGGGAAGACTTGACGCGCCGGGTGGAAGGAGAGTTCGAGGCCTACAACGCGCGGGGCCTGAGGGAGGCGGTGGGCTCTGGCCTCCTGCGGCTTCACTCCTTCGGGCACACCGACGCCGAGGGACTGCTGACGATGGCGGCCGACAGGGTGCCAGTCAGCGTCGCGGTCGAGGATGTAGTGCTCGAGTACGTCGAGCGAGCTTCCGTCGCCTTGGAGGGCTCGGGCTACCCCTTGTTCGACGCCTTGATCGGCGAGTTAGTGGGGGAGTCCGTGCGGGCCGATCTCATCGTCCCGTCCCCAGACGCGATCCACAGGGGGAGACACGGCGGACTCTCCGGCGACCTGACCCGGCGGCTGCCGCTCTTCGAAGAGGCCACCGTGGAGGAGATCCTCGGTGTCAGGCGAGAGCTCGAGCGACCGCTGCGTGGCTTTCGCCTCGCAGTCTCCGAGTTCTCGGGCGAGGTCGCCTCCGCGGCTTGGGAGCCGGGCTTTGCTGCGGAGGCGGATACCCTGTTCCGTGAGAAGGTCGAGCCGGAGGTCGCGGGCATCGAAGAAGCGCTGCGGGAGAACCGCTCCTTGCGGGAACTGGCCTGGAGGACGGCTCGACACGGAGCGACCCCTGGAACCATTGGCGCGCTCTTCGGCAGCGCGGACGCCCTGGCGGGGCTTGCCGGCACCGCGCTCGGGCTTGGCTACGGAGCCGCCCGCTCGCTGCTGGATCGCAGGGAGACGGGCAAGGTGGTCGAGGGCAACCAGCTCTATTTCTACTACCAGGCCGGCAAGTTACTCGAAAGGGGCGCGTGAGGCGTCGCTTCACTATCCGGGGCGTGCGGCAAGACCGTGCCTGGCGCAACGGGCCAGCCTTCGCTAGCCGCAAGAAGAACACCAGTTGCGGCGGCTATCTCGGTTCCTCGCTTCGAGGGAGCGCTACGGAGATTGGTAGGGTCGCTGGCTGTGTCAGGAGCTACCGTTATACTGACGTTTCCCGAGGACGAGTGCAGCAACGGACTCTCCGGAGAAAGAGTGCTGGAGATAGCGAGATCGTGCAACGAGACGCGCCAGACGGTCGTCGTCACCAAGTCCAACTCGCTCTGGGGCAACAATCGTGGTCGCCAGTCGCACAAATCGTCCAACGAACTCATTATCCTGATGCGTCCAAGAATCTAGTACTGTCTATTACAACAGATGGCACTATATTGCTCCTGTGTCGGCTGAACTCCATATAGGGTGTGAGAGGGTGTACGAAGTATGAAGTGGCAGAGCACAGAAGATTCAGCGAGGTGGATCGAGTCTTTGGCGAAGAAAGTCTCTGAGGACCCGCAAGCCTGCTTGTCGAAGCTGGACGGCAAGGTCTACCTTACCGGCGTCGGGGACAAGTACGCGCCGGAGCTGAGGAGGTTGTCCGACACCCTCCTGAATGAGGGAGGGTGGGCAGGGAAGCTGTCGGGCGACTACGTAGAGCAGGAGGTGCTCGGGATCCTGCTGGAGCTCGTCGACCGCCCGACAGACGCCAGGGTTCTGCCGTTCTTGGAACGGCTGTCGGAGGCCCTAGACTCGCACGACGAGCAACGAACGGTCTACCTAGCGCTCAGCGGCATCGAGATGACGGACGTGGACGAGTTGTGCTTCGGCGAGGTGATCCTCAAGAGGATGACCGAGGTCCAGAAGGATAAGATAGTCGGGGGTCTGGACGCAGAAGAGGACAAGGAGAGGTTCCTCGGCAGGGTGCGAACCGTACCCTTCGCCGAGATGACGGTGTCAGCCGAGCCCATAAGGGCGTGGCAGATCGCCGTGGACAGGCTGAGCGACGTCCTGGATCTTCTGAGATACTCGATGTCCTTCTTGTCCAACGAGAATCTAGATCCTGACATCAACTTGCTGGGCCAGAACGCATCCTCGCCTCCCTTGGTGGCCGTCTGCGGTAACAAGGTCGAGGATCTGTTCGGGAGCTTCCGGGATTTGCCCACCTTACTGAAAATCTCCAAAGAGGCGGTGAGAAAGATGGAAGACGCGGGCTTCTTCGAAGCGGCGGAGTTCGCGGGCAAAGAGGACAAGACCCAGCTCGAACGAAAGGTGCTGCGCGGCATCCAGTGGGCCTCCGATTCACAAGGTCAACGCGAGTACGACAACAAGCTCATGAGTCTCGTCATATCTCTTGAGTGCCTGCTCCCGTCCACGAGAGCCAGCGGAACGAGCTTCTGGACCGCAGAAGGTGCTGCCCTGCTTTTAGGACGAGACCTGAAGGCCCGTAAGGCCGTGAGGAACAGGATCCTCGGTCTCTACAAGAAACGGAACAACATCGTGCACGGAGGCGAGGGCGAGGAGATCACAGCCGACGACGTGGTTTGGCTCAGGAAGACGGTCCATGACCTAATCCGAACCATCATCAAGAGAAGAAGCGAGTTCGAGAGCGCGGACGGCGTTTACACCGTCGCGACTTGGCTGGAGAACCGCAAGTTGGCGGACGGGACGGCGTGATGGAACCGCGCCAAACCGGATTGCGAGCAGCAACGGGCCGGGACATAAGCCCTGGGGCAGGCACTTATGGCAAAAGCGTCGCTCTCGTGCGCGAGGAGGGGTGAATGGCGCGGACAGTGTACGTTCTCGGGGCCGGCGCCAACATGGTCGTGCGCCACCGTGCGCGCGAGGTTCGGCCTCCCCTGGCCCGCGACTTCTTTCGGCAGCTGCACCGCGACCTCACGGCCGACGAGCTTGCCCGGCTCCGCGACGAGAATTCCGAATTGTACGAGTATATAGGCCACTACTGGAAACTCGGCTTCCACGACCTCTCGACGGCGAACTTCGACCTCGAGGAGTGCTTCACTCTGCTGGAACAGCACGAGAAGGACGCGAAGCGGCGGCAGGACTACGCCGACTACTTCAGGTTGTGGGAGATCAAGGGGCAGCTTACAGTCCTGCTCGCCGGGTTGCTGGACGATATCTCGTCCAACCAGCCGCCCGGGGAGGAGGGCCTGAGACCGCTGGCCCGGCGGGTGCTGGGCGAGGGTGCGGCCGTATTGACCTTCAACTACGACACCCTCCTCGAGCAGGCCATTATCCAAGAGTCCGGGCAGTCCTGGGATCCGATTCCAGCCTACGCTGCCCCATTCAACTTGATCGATGTGCACGACGGAAGGCCGTTCGCCGAGTTCCGCTCGGCCAAGTTCCTGCCGCAGGCCCACGCCGCTCCGTTCCTCAAGATGCACGGGTCGCTGAACTGGTTCCGCGTGGTCGGCGGCGGCGAAACCGTGGAAGAGGCTCCCGGTATGCTCGTTCAGCGACACGAGAGGCTGGGGCAGACCCTAGTCTGTCCGGTAGGCGGCACCGCCACATCGCCGGTGTCCGGCAACACGCGCGTACTGGCGGATGGCACCCTCCTCGAGCAGCTAATCATCACGCCGGTGCTCAATAAGGCTGTCGACGAGCAGCCTTTCGCGCAGGTCTGGCAAAAAGCACGAGAGGAGCTGCGCGGTTGTTCCCAGCTGGTGGTCTGCGGCTACTCTTTCCCGCCCACCGACTTCACGACGCGCAGACTGTTTTTGGAGTCCTTCGTGGGCGCCCCGCCCGGCGAGATCCTCGTTATCAACCCTGACACGAGCATCGTTCGGCAAGTCAAGGATCTCTGCCACTTCGAGGGACCGATCAGTGTTTGCGGCGACTTGCGGGAGTACGTGAGAGGTTGAAGGCTTCGAGCCTTCGGAAGGCACCGGGACGGAGGTGCGCGGCAGGTCTACGCTTCCAACGCGGCTCCTTGTCGTTGCAGTAACTATGCCACTTCTCTCGATTACACTTCAGTACACCATACAGACCGGAAGGCCATGACTTTAGTTGCGCGGAAGCTGTTAAGCTAAAGCCATGCCGTACGATGCCAAGAATAAATTCAATAGCGAAGCGGGTGTTGCGAGACCGTTTCCGAAGCGCCGTCTTTGCCAAACGTGGAGACCAAGAATCGAAGGATCGGTGACGGCCGCTTGAGTCGGACGCTGGTCTTCGAGGTCTTTTCCCGGTGCGTGGAGGCGATAGTCGGCGGGCAACTTATAGCCCGCGAGAGCAGACGGGACAAGGAGTTCCACTTCCAGGACTGGTTCTCCCGCCGGCTGGGCGATACGGGGGTGCATTTCGAACAGGCCGGGAGGAACCAGTACCCGGACTTCTCCCTGGTCGAGCATACGGAGGGATACGAGATCAAGGGCCTTGCGTACCCGGGGCGCGAAGCCACCTACGACGCCAACAGCCAGGTTCCTTCGGGCTTCCACAACGGGCGCACGGTCTTCTACGTCTTCGGGCGCTACCCGAATGAGGCCGACGCGGAGAACGAGTACCCGGTCGTGGACCTGGTAGTCTGCCACGGTGACTTCCTCAACGCCGAGCACGAGTACCGGCACCAGAACAAGAGCGTCAAGGGCTTCGGCAGCTACGGCGACATCATGATCCGCGACAGGAAGATGTACGTCGTTCCGACGCCGTTCGCCATCGCCTTGGGCCTAAACGGGAGGCGCACCCTTATACTGCCGAGGGACTACGAGGCGCCCGAGGGGTTCCGTAAGGTCGGCGATCTCGTCCGCAGGGAGGCCGACGAACTCGTCGTCGCCTACGAATTCGACCTCACCACCAACGATATAAAGGCGTGCCGGGTCGAGAACCCGAATGCTGGGCGCGAGCACCATTTCGTGGCGTACCGATTGGACTCCGAACCCGCCTCACCGGTCGAGCTAATCGAACGCGCGATCCAGACGGAGCTGGAGTAGTTATGACGACCCGGCGCGGTCCTACGCAAGAGGCTTTGTGGCCGTCGAGCGTTGTTCCTGCCTCTCCGACCATCGCCCGGAGCGGAAAGCGCCTCATAGAGGACGGCTTCCCGGTGGGGGAGATCAGCCTCGTCGCGGAGGCCGAGAGCTGGCGCAAGGAGATCCACCGCCCCATCTACCACGTCCACAAGTGGTGGGCGCGCCGCCTGGGATCCGTGTTCCGGGCGATCATACTGGGGGCCGCGCTGGGGGAGGGGGAGGATCTGCTCGAACGCTTCTACGGCTCCACCAGGCTCGAAGGTCTGACCGTCTTCGACCCATTCATGGGGAGCGGCACGACCGTCGGCGAAGCCGTAAAGCTCGGCTGCAACGCCGTGGGGCGGGACATCAACCCCGTCGCCTACAACGCGGTGCGTGCAGCGCTGGGCTCCTACACGAGGGAGGATCTCGAGTCGACCATGCGGTGGCTAGACCGCCGGGTCGGCGAGGAGCTGCGCGGCCTCTACCGCGCGCTGGACTCCGGGGGGCGGGAGTGCGACGTCCTCTACCACTTCTGGGTGAAGGCTGTTCCCTGCCCGGCCTGCGAGGCCGAGGTCAGGCTGTTTTCGTCGTACGTCTTCGCCCGGCACGCTTACCCCTCACGGCAGCCGACGGCGAGGGTTGTGTGTCCATCTTGCTGGGGGATCTCCGATGCCCGCTACGACTGCACGGACCACGAATGCCCGCACTGCAATGGGCGGTTCGATCCGCAGGACGGCCCGGCGAAGCGCTCGAAGGCCGAGTGCCGGTGCTGCGGGCACGAGTTTTCGATCCTCGACGCCGTGCGCCGGTCGGAAGGCCCGCCGGATCACGCGCTATACGCGAAGCTGGTTCTCCGAGATGACGGTGCGAAAGCTTACGAGCGCATCACAGAACGGGACATAGAAGACTACCGGAGGTGCGGCGAAAGGTTGAGGGAACTGCCTCGCGACTGGCCGCCCGGCGAGCTGGCGACCGGCTACAACACAAAGCAGGCCATGAGTTACGGTTACACGGAGTGGCGGCACTTCTTCAACGACCGCCAGCGCCTGGCCCTGACCCTCCTGGCCGGGGCGATACGCGAGATAGAGAACCCGGATCTGCGCTTCGCCTTTTCGATCCTCTTCTCCGGCGCGCTCGAGTTCAACAACCAGTTCGCAAGCTACAAGGGCGAGGGTACCGGGGCGGTGCGCCACATGTTCTCCCACCACATCCTAAAGCCCGAACGCGCCCCAATAGAGGCGAACGTGTGGGGCACCCCGAAAAGCTCCGGATCCTTCACGACCCTCTTCAATTCAAGGCTGCTGCGCGCCCTGGACTACAGGAAGGATCCGCATGAGATCCGCGTGGACGCTGAGACCGGAAAGCCAGACAAGGTGCGGGGCGTCGGCGAGTCTTTGTTGCACAACGTCCGGGTCACAGATAGCTTCGACAACTTGGCGAGCGATGTGGTCTACCTATCATGCGGAGACTCCGCGAACACCGACATCCCTTCGGAATCGGTCGACCTGGTGGTCACGGATCCTCCCTTCTTCGACAACGTGCACTACTCGGAACTGGCCGACTTCTTCCACGCCTGGCAAAGGGTGCTCCTGCCGGATGAGGCGGATTACGCGCCCTCCACGACGCGAAGCCCCCGGGAAGTGCAGGACGGGGACAAGGTTGCGTTCGCGCGCAAGCTCGGGGACGTGTTCGCGGAGTGCGAGCGGGTGCTGAAGCCGGAGGGGCTGCTGGCCTTCACCTACCATCACTCCCATGACGACGGCTGGGAAGCAGTGGCCGGGGCCGTCGCGGGCGCTGGGTTCAGCTTCGTCGCGGCCCAGCCGATCAAGTCCGAGATGTCGGTCGCAGCCCCGAAGAGCCAGGCGAAGGATCCCATAGACATCGACGTGGTTCTCGTTTGCAGGAAGCGGCGCTTCGACGCGAGGCAAGGGTTGACCATAGAGTCCGCCATGACGAAAGCTCACGAAGAGGCCCGGAAGAAGGTCGGGCAATTTCTGCGCAAACGGACGCCGCTATCTTCTGCGGACGAGCGCGTCATTTTTCTTTCGCAACTGCTGGTTGCCCTCTCCGCAAATCGTGCTGCTACGGAGCTCGTCGAGGCGTTTCGGACAGCGACCAATAGAAACCCCCCAGACCGTGCGCCGCTCAATAATCTTTAGTCCTCTATTTCACCCATTGGCATCCCCAAACATAGCTTATGAGAATGCACATTCTCAACGATAATTTTTGCTAACATACCACCTGATTACGCGAGTGTCAGCCGAAGCAGGAAGGTTCGAGGAGGCGATGAGCGCCGAAGGCTCTGAGAGCTTTGAGAATTTCTTGATCATAGACCACGAGCTGCGGACTTCGGAGGCTTCCGTGCGGCTGGATGCTCTATCGAAGGGTTTGTGGGTCGCCGGCGGCGATGGTCTTGAGCTAGACGCCGCGCTGGGTCTGCGGCTTTCGGTACCGGAGCGATCACAGATGCAGCCGAAGGTCGCGGTTCCTATGGACTACGTGAGCGTGTACATCACCCTCGAGGATTACGTCGGCGAGGATCAGATGCCGGATAGCGGCGCGCGGGCAGTCGCAGACGAGATTCTCGCGCGGCGAAATCCGAGCGTGCTGCTGCTCGGCCTCTCGGTGTTGAATCATCTCTCGCGTGGGCTAAAGGAGAACCGGGGGCTTGCGGACGAGTTTCGCGAGGCTTTGCGACCGGATTTGAGGGCGGCCTTTGACGAATGGTTCTCAGAGGGCGAGCGGGAGGACGAACCAAAGACGATGCTGCTTTCGCGCCAGGGGATACTCGCCGCGATGAAAGGAGTGCTCCTGGCACATCCGAACCTGAAGTCCGAGGGCGCAAGGAACCTCGAAGCTCCGTCGGTGCTGGAGGCTATCTTGCTCGTCCATGCGGTGAGCTGCCGGTTCAAGAGGGACGAGCTGGAGGAGTACAGTACGGAAGGCTCCGAGAAGATCGGTGCCGTGTATCCGGTCGGGCTGACGATGGAACTCGTTCGTAACGGACTTTTCTACGTGCAGGACAGCGACGAGTGGCGGTTGGCGAGAACGCTCGACTATTGGCAGATCTTCGCGCGCAAGAAAACACGGGTGTCTCTGCGGGCCGCACCGCGGGCGCTGCTTTCGGAGGCTCTGGGGATGGAGTTCGAGGACTTCTTCGCTCTCGCACTATGGCTGTGGCTCAACGCCATTAATCGGGATCCAAGGACCGGGGATCGTTTTCTGTTGCAAGCCGATTTCCCGGGGGTCGGACTGCCGCCTAAAACGATCCGGAGGTTCGTGGAGCTGGTCTCCGCCGAGCCACACGAAATCGCAGAGAAGCTGGAAGAGGGTACCGACACCTCCTTCGATTTCCTGCCATTCCAGTCGCGACCGGTCCTCAGGCTGGAAAATAAACTCCTGGTTCTGGACGAGGACTTTTTGCTGGAGAAGTTTACTTCGGGAATTTTCTGGGCCGTGCACGACCACGAGAAGTTTGAGCGCGAAGACGAGGCCGGCCGCAGTCGCTGGAACGAGGCCCACGGGGAGGTCATTGAGATGATGGCCCAGGAACGTTTGGAAAGGATTTCGCCGGTTCTCTTCGAGCGGGATGGATCCAGACGGAAGACCTATTTCTCCGAGGAGGATCTGAAGACCACGTACAGCAAGAGCAAGATAGCGGACGCCGCTGTGGACTACGAGACGGAGTTCCTCGCCGTAGAGGTGGTCGGGGGCCAGCCGGTCGTGGGCACGCGCGTCCAGGGCAACCCCAAGAGCTTCGAGGCCGATACCAGAAAGCTGATCGTACACGAGGCGGAGCAACTCGATGGCATCTGCTCGTCTCTCATAGAGGATCAGAAAAGGCTCACAGGGTACGAACCGCTCCCGGGACGGGAGATCGTCCCGGCGATAGTGGTTGGTGGCGGATACCCGAGCGACGCTATCAGCCGCACCTACGTCGACGAACTGCTCGCGAATAAGGGTCTGCTACAACAGAAGGAGGTCGCGCCTCTTTGCATACTCAATCTCGCGGAGTTGGAGTTGCTCGAAGGACTCAGGGAGGCCGGGGAGAAACCGGCACGGTTGCTCATCGACTGGAGACGCTCCTCGCTGCACGCAGTCTCCTTCTGGAACTACGTGCTGAGGGTGAAGCCGGAGCGGCGTTTCCGCCCTTCGCGTATCCGGATCCGGACGCAAAACGCGTCTCGGGAGTTTGCGCGCCGACTCACAGGCCCATGGATCTAGTACATGAAGCGGAGTAATCGTGCAGCCATGACGAAGAGAAATACAAGCCAGGAGGAAAGATCCAAGGCGGATGGCGAACCGAAGCTGGGTCGCGGCGTGATCCTGTGGCTGGGGTTGCTCGGCGGCCTGCTCATCTTGCTCGCATGGTTAGGCTATGGCTATCCGTGGACGGGTTTTGGCGAGCGGAGTGTTGCTTCCGCAGAAGATGAGACTGTAATTCCGGCGAAGACCCTATGGGACTGGCTAAACATATTGGTCGTCCCGCTCGCTCTGGCGGCCGGCGGCGTCTGGCTCAATAAGGTGTACCGGGATCGCGAGAGGGACGCGGAGATTCAACAACGGAAGCGGGACAGAGAAGCGCAGGAAGCGCGGCGGCAGCGAGAGCTTGAGATCGAAGCCAGCCGCTCGCAGCATTCGGTGCTGGAGTCCTACCTGGACCGGATGAGTGAGCTGCTGCTCGAGGGAGAGTTGCGTGCGTCGGAGGCGGACAGCGAGGTACGCATCGTGGCACGAGCGCGAACGATAACGGCGCTCGGTAGGCTGGACGGCGACCGGAAGGCTATCCTCTTGCGCTTTCTCTACGAGGCCGACCTCATAAACAGGGATTCCGCGGTAATTAGCTTGGACGGCGCGGATTTTCGCGGAGCGGATCTCTACGGATTCAAACTGACAGACGCTGATCTGAGGGGAGCGGACTTCTCGAGCGCGAACCTCTCTCATGCGGACCTCTCGGGCTCCGATCTCGTGTGGGCCAAGTTCCGGCGCGCGAACCTGCAAAAGGCCAGATTCAAGAATTCACAAATGACGGCGACCACCTTACGTCGAGCGAACCTCGCATGCGCCTACCTGGAGGGTGCGAACCTGACCAACTCCGTGTTGCCGCGGGCCGACCTCACCCGTGCCAGGTTGAGCGGGGCCATTCTCCGGGGCGCCACGAACCTCGACAGGTGCGTCATGCGAGAGACCGACCTAACCGGCGCGGATCTCTCCGGTGCGAGGCTCTTTGGCGCGGATCTGCGAGGAGCGTATCTCTCCGGAGCGGCGCTAGACCGGACGCGGTTCGTGGTCCACCGAACCGAACGCTTAAACATGGAGGTGAACGAGGAGGAGAAAGTTAGGATGGAGATGGAAGACGAGGATCTCATCAACGAGGATCTCACGGATGCGGATCTCACCGGTGTCGTCCTCGACGATACTTGCCCCGTCGAGACGAGGATAAGCGACAAGCAGTTGTCCTCGTGCAGCTCCTTGAAAAACGCCGTGTTGCCCGCAAAGAGCGGGTTAATGGAAGACGAACCGGAATGGATGCCACGTCGTGAGACCTAACGACGAGCAGCGCGCCAATTCGTACGGAGATGCCGGAGGCGTTGAGGGAGGCCTCTCCCCCACTCTCTCGGAGGTTCCGAGCGGAGGAGCTTCGAGGACGCCGGTGCAACCTATAGTCGACAGCGAAGCAGACGAGGCCACGCCTCCCGGTGAATCTAAGCACTCACTTGAAGAATGGCGCCGTTTCGTACCCGAAGGTTTCACGACCGTCGGCGAAAAAGTGAATTTCCAAGTGCGGACAAAGCTGCCGGCGGATCAGAATCCCACCCTAATATACATAGGGTCCCTCGGGGAAGGGTCGCGCAGGACGATGCGCGGCAGCCTCGAACTGCTGGCCCGGTTCGTTTCGGGGGGCCGCGCCGGAGCCACGAACCTCGCCTGGTGGCGGCTCCGCTACCAGCACACCGCCCTCATCCAGAAGGCGCTCGCCGCCTCTTACGCCCCCTCCACGGCGAATAAGGTACTTACTGCCCTTCGCGGGGTTTTGCGGGAGTGTTTTCGCCTGGGGCTGATGAGCGCCGAGGACTACGAGCGGGCGCGTGACGTCAAGAGCGTCAAGGGATCGAGGCTTCCTCCGGGCAGGCACATAGACGGTGGGGAGCTTTTGGTGCTCTTCCGGGCGTGCGCCACGGACGAGAAGAGGGTGCGCGGGGCTCGGGACGGGGCGCTCCTGGCGCTGCTGTACGTGTGCGGGCTCAGGCGCAACGAGGCATCGAAACTCAAGCTCTCGGACTATGATTCCGAGACGCTACGCATCAGGGTGATAGGCAAGGGCAATAAGGAGCGCTCGGTGTACGCCGCAGGCGGCGCGGAGAAGATCCTCGGGAGGTGGCTGCGCTACCGGGGAGACGAGCCGGGGCCACTATTTCACCCGGTCAACAAGGGCGGCAGGATACTGCGCGAGGATCGGGACGGCCACCCGCGCCACCTCTCGGAGCAGGCGATCTACGATGTCGTGAAGCGGCGGCACAAACAGATCGGGGTCGCCAAGCCGATCAGTCCCCACTCCTTCCGGGCTACGTTCATCGGAGACCTGCTCGACGCCGGGGCGGACCTCTCCTCGGCGCAGAAGCTCGCCGGGCACGCCGACCCGAGGACCACAGCCCGCTACGACCGCCGGGGCGAGCGGGCGCTCAAGAAGAGCGCCTCGCTGTTGCACGTTCCGTACCTCGGGGACACGGAAGAGGAGGACGAGGGGGTTTGATGCCGGACGCCGCGGACCACAGGAGGCGGGTTCGGGATCAACCCCTCGACGGAGCATCACCGGCCCGCAGAAGCCGTTACAGTGCCTATTCCTTTGCCTGCGTGCTTATCTCTTTGTCGAAAATCCTCTGTATCTCACTGCGGTAGCCCTCGACCCTCTCGTCTATCAATTTGTTGGCCTCGGTGGGACCGGCGCTACCGTTGACCTCGCTGGATCCCATCGAACGTAGAGAATCCTCCATCGCAGCGTCAAGGAGTCGCTGGGCAACCGCCGACTTTGAATCACCGAACTTGTCGGCGAGGAACAGTAGCTTCGCATTCTGGCCTTCCGTCATCCGAATCGAGAACGTCAGGGTTCTTTCGGGGTTGTCGGTGAGGCGTCTGCGGTGAATGTATTGCCTAGTAACGTCGCTAACTTTGTTTCCCACAGCAGTGACTACCTTTCATTTGGATGATGTATGCGAACACAATTTATCACACAAATAAGGATCACACAGAGAAATAACATATCTCATGAAATGTTTTTTGACGCGGAAAGGCGGGCCGAAACGACCTTTTTTCGGTGAGGTTAATTCGACTTTGTTGGTGCTGCGACGAGGTGCTGACCCCGGATAAGCACATATTATCAAGGGTCAGGAAAACAGGCCTGGCGTCGGAGAGCTATATATTATCCGACGCTAGAAATGAAGATTCCGATGCCCGATACTCATCCAATTAAAGTAGTCCCTATCCGGGCCGATCCGTCCGTGGGCTGCGGGAGGGAGAGGCGGAGGCGAGAGACGAGAACCCGGCTCGGGTTTCCCCGCTCTCCCGTGCCCACGTCAGCGTGCTGGTCGCTACAGCTCCGATCTGGACGAGTCGCTGGCGGGCGGCATGCGCCCGCTGCGAGACCTTTCGAAATTAGGGCAGCCGCCAACAGGGTCTCCGCTCGTTTATAGTAATACGTGATACAATCTTGGCGTTGTCCGTACACCTTGAGCAGGAGGTAGGGAACGATGCACAGGAAGGTCCACTAAACAGCCGCTGGCGCTGGCGTTGTGGCACGACCAGAGCTTGTCGCACGGGCTGGCGATCGCCGACTCCTAGCCGGAGCGGCTCCGCCGGCCCGCATATTTTCGATAAGGCTACCCTCTGCGGTTCGCTGAACACGGCTTGCCTGTCAGAACGATCCGGTCTCCTTTGTTGACCGACGACGCTTGGAGCTGGACCAGCACCTCATTTTCCTCCGGCTCAGGCTCGCCGATCTCTTGGAATCCGAGAACTTCAGGTGAGCCGTACTTGTCTTGGACGGTCGCCTTCATGGTGTTCTCCTTGCCCGCCGCGCCTCACACGGTGATGACGACTTTCCCTCGGGCGTGCCCCTCTTCCAGATACCGGATGGCCTCGGGAACCTCGGCGAGCGGGTAACGTCTGTCTATGACAGGTTTGACATTGCCGATTTCGAGAAGCTCTGCCAGAAGAGCCAGGTCCTTTTTGTTCGGTTTCGCCAACAAGTTGCCCATCTTCTTGCTCCCGGCCATTGACGCGAGCGGTCCCAGGAGCATGGCTTGGTACATTTGCGCCCCGGAGCCTCCGACCATGACATAAATTCCCTCGGGGCTCAACGCACGCTTGTAATCTGAGATCGGATGGTATCCGTTGGCGGCGAGGATCAGGTCATAACGCCGCCCGTTCTTGGTGAAATCTTCTTGCGTGTAGTCAATGGCATGGTTCGCGCCGATCGAGCGCACCATGTCCATCTTGCCCGTGCTGCATACGCCAGTCACTTCGGCCCCGAACGATTTGGCGATCTGCACCGCGAACGTGCCTACCCCACCGGAAGCGCCGTTGATCAAAACCTTTTGCCCCGGCTGAACCTGTCCCTTGTCGCGAAGACCCTGCAAGGCGGTGAACGCCGCCAGGGGCGCGGCGGCCGCCTCCTCGAACGATACATTGGCCGGTTTCAACGCCAATGCATCCTCGCTCGCGCATACATACTCGGCGAAGCCGCCGAAACCGCAACCGGACAAGTCACCGAACACCTCGTCGCCGGGCTGAAACCGCGTCACGTTTTTACCAACCGCTTCGACGCGCCCCGCTACGTCGGCTCCGAGTATCTCGTGTTTCGGTTTTAGAAGCCCCATGGCCAGGCGGATCAAGAATGGATCGGCTCTCAGGATGTGCCAGTCAGCCGCATTCACGGACGCCGAATGAACCCTCACCAACACTTCATTTTCCCCGGGGGTCGGTTTTTCCACCTCTTCGAGATGAAGGACGTCCGGTGATCCGTATTTCCTGCATACGATCGCTTTCATGAGTATTCCTTCCTTTTCGGTTGGCTTGCCTGAATCGCCTCGCCGCGAGGATCGGACAGGTCGTCCTCCACCCCCGTCGGCATAGGTTGCGCTCGGGGGGATTCGAGGGCGCGTTTCTCCCACTGTTCGACGTTCACACCCTTGATCAAAAGCCAGAAGGTAAACGACACTTCCCCAATAACCGTAGCCACGAGAAAAACCGGGGCGACTATCGAAACTACTTCACTACCCGGCAGAAGAATTCCGAGACTATCCATTAGATAGCCAGAACATGCGACCATCAGCAAGACTCCCAGAATTCTGGGGAAGTAGCCAGACTTGAAAACCAGATAACCGAGGACGATCAAATGGAGGCCGAGAAATACCTGCCAAATATAGATCCCACTTTCATGCAAATTGAGAAACAGCAACACGAGAGCATCCAACTGATTCGGCTCGAAAACCGTCAAGTATCCGGCGCCGCTCAAAAGCAGCAGGACACCGAGGCTGTTGAACAGATTGACTGCCATGACAGTGGTCATCGCCAGCCTGGCAAACGCCGCGACCAGCGCAAGCGTTCTGCTCACCGGCCTGAGCAGTACGTAAAGAATTCCGATCAACACGATCTCGAGCAAAATGACCACCGAGTCGACAACGACACCGAGGCGGAACAACCCGTCAGATGCCATGACATTGCTGGCTGTCGTCGCGGCGTCTCCGGGCGCAATGAGAATGGAGGGAAGGTACAACATGCTGAAGGGAGCCAGCACGGCGATCAACAGAAGCAGGAACCCTGCAAGTCTTGCGGTGTTCTTGATCGAATTCATTGTTCTCTCCTTTGTTCGAAATTATCCCGTAACTTTCGTGGCCGGTCACCACAGTAATGACCGGCCATCTGTCCATTTGGTTGTTTTATGCCTTCGACAAACTCCTTTTTTCTCTCTCCTCGCCGCTCCCATTCAGGTCTGCTTGGGCAGGCTCGGAAAGGATCGCGGCGGATGGATTGAATCCCTTGACGATGAGCCAGACGCCGAGCGACAACTCCCAAATGAACTCCGGGATGGCCGCGATGTTCTTCAGCGCGGAGTTTGGCTCGATGAAGCCGAACAGCACGGCGATTCCCGCAGCGCAGAGCACGGGACCTGCGATGAGCCCCAGCACGGCCATACTGCGTGGCACGAGACCCGAGCGATACATCAGGTAGCCCAGCAATAGCCCGTTCCCGATGCCGACGACGAAGCCGGGTCCGAGCAGGAACGTCCAACCATGGAGCGCGACGAGCGCATTGCCGACCGCGACGAGCGAGCCGGCGTCCGCGCCCGCGGCCTCCTGGCGCAACGTCACGACCGTGAGGAGGCTGAGGATGCCGACGGCGATGAAGGCGCATTCGACGACACGAGCCGTGACGAAGCCGAGAGCGACGCCTTCGTTCACCCGCTTGAGGATCGGGAACAGCACGACGGCGGTGCCGATGTTCGCGATGATGAGGAGCAGCTCCAAGAACGCGCCCAAGGACACGCGCATGTCGGCTCCGGCGCCGACGATGTAGCGGGGGTCGTCCACCACAGGGACGTAGAGAAAAACAAATGGGGGGATCGCGGTGATGAACGTGATCAGGAACAATACGCCCGTAACTCTTGCGATCTTTTGAGGATTCATC
>JBPCNU010000169.1:0-8578 GCA_051000975.1 Rubrobacter sp. | reverse complement strand
GAGCCACTGGAGGCTCTTAGCCGTTTGTCGCCCATCAAGAACTCGAACTCTCCCTCGACTCTGTAGAAGACCTCATCCTCGCGCTCGTGGAGGTGAGGCGGCGGTCCCCGCTCTCCGGCGGCACGAGCGTTTCGATCAGCGCCATCTCACCGTTCGTATCCTCGCCGGTCAGCTTGAAGGTAACGAGGCTGTCCAGAATCCACATCTTCTTCCCCGCGCCCAGCGATAGGTGCGCGTTGCGACCTTCTAGCTCCATGTGCCCTCCCGGGTCTCCTGTGTATCTAACGAAGTTGAAGAGTGCCACACGACGCGCTCTTGCGCAACCCGAGCGGGCGTTCCGGTCCCACTTAGACCAGGGGCTCATCCGAGAGGATCACGCCATCCCCGTCGGCGTAGAGGTAGTGACCCGCCACGAAGTCTATCCCCCCGAAGGCAACGGTTACGTCCTTCTCCCCCTTGCCTTCCTTGCGGCTCTTCTTCGGGTGTGTGGCGAGGGCCAGAACGCCGATGTTCAGGGCGGCTATTTCATGCGAGTCCCTCACGCATCCGTTTACGATGATGCCGCCGAGCCCGCGCGTCGCCGCGATTTCGGCCAGGTTCCCGCCGACGAGGGCGCAGCTCACGGACGCGCCGCCGTCCACCACGAGGACCGTGCCTTCCGGCAGGGTTTCGAGGGCTTCGCGGACCATCACGTTGTCGTCGCTCACCTTCACGGTCGAGACAGGCCCACTCAGGTGCGTCGCGCCGCCGTAGGAGTTGAACAGTGGTTCGCAGACTCTCACTCGGTCCTCGAATTTGTCCGAGAGGTCGGTGGTGTAGAAGTCCATTGGGTCCGTCCTTTCCGGGTTTGTCGGTTTTGCCGGATGTCTTCGTCGAGCGTATTCGTTGTGGTTCGTGAAATGTAGTTTTACTCGCAGGCTGTGTAAAGGTGTCGCATCGTACTCGTCAGGCGTCGTTCGGGCGTAGAATTACCGGGTTTGAGTGCGCGGTGTTTTGCGAGAGAGGTCTTTGATGCACGGTTCGAGTAGCGGGATCAAGAAGGCGATAGAGGTCGAGGGTCTGATACGGGATTTCAAGAAGGGTCCTCGGGCGGTGGACGGGATAGACCTGGCCGTTGCGGAGGGGGAGGTATACGGTTTTCTGGGGCCGAACGGGGCCGGAAAATCCACGACCGTCCTGATGCTGACGACCCTCCTGCCGCCGACGGGCGGGACGGCGCGGGTGAACGGCTACGATATCGTCCAGCAGAGCAACCTCGTGAGGGAAAGCATCGGTGCCGCCTTGCAGGAGGCCGCGCTCGACCCGTTCCTGACCGGTCGCGAGCACATGAACCTCCAGGCCGCGCTGCACGGTTTCCCGCGAAAAGAACGCAAACGCCGGGGTGATGAACTGCTCGAAAGGGTCGGGCTCGACCACGCCGCCGACCGGAAGGTCAAGGGGTATTCCGGCGGGATGAAGCGGCGGCTCGACCTCGCGCTCGCGCTGATCCACACCCCCAAAATCCTCTTCCTCGACGAACCCACGACCGGCCTCGACCCGCAGAGTAGGTCCGCGCTCTGGGACGAAGTCGCCCGCCTCGCCCGCGAGGACGGCGTTACCGTCTTCCTGACGACGCAGTACCTAGAAGAGGCCGATCACCTCGCCGACCGGGTCGGCATCATAGACGACGGCAAGATCGTCGCCGAAGACACCCCGGAGGCTCTGAAGGCCGAGATAGGCCGACCCTCGGTGGAGGCGACCCCGGTACGGCGCGGTGAACTCGAGAAAGTCGAGGCGATACTCGCCCGCTTCGGAGAGAGCGTCCCGGCCTCCTCCGGCGCGGCGGCGGTCAGGCTGGAGAGCGCGAACCTCGCCGACGTGGTGCGCGCCCTCGACTCGGAGAACATCCCGGTGGCGAACCTCCAGCTGAACGCCCCGACGCTGGACGACGTGTTCCTCGCCAAGACCGGGCGCTCTCTGGAAGGCTCGGCGGAAGATGCCGGGGGAGAAACAGACGAAGAAGGCGGAGGAGAGGCCTCGTGAGCGGGGGGTTATCCACGCAGATAGCGGTGCTCGCCCGGCGAGCGATAGTAAGGACCCTGCGGCAACCGGCGATGGTGGTGCCATCTTTGATCTTCCCGATGGTCCTGCTCGCGGTGACCGCTGGCGGTCTTTCGAGCGCGACTGAGCTGCCGGGCTTTCCAGCGGACACCTATCTCGATTTCGCGTTCGCCTTCCCTCTGGTGCAGAGTGCGATTTTCGGTGCGTCCCTCGCCGGGACCGAGTTCGCCCGCGACATCGAGAACGGCTTTTTGAACCGGCTCTCTCTGACGCCGCTACGCCCGGTCGCGCTCCTCGCGGGCCTGCTCTCCGGGGTCATCGTCCTGACGATCCTGCAATATACCGTCTTCCTCACCATCGGGTTGATCGTCGGGGTGGAGATAAAGAGCGGCATCCTCGGTGTCCCGACGCTTTTCACGCTCGGCATTCTAACCTCGCTCGGTTTCGGCACGCTCGGGACGATACTCGCCCTGCGTACCGGCTCTGGTGAGGCAGTGCAGAGCTTCTTCCCGCTGTTCTTCGTCCTGATTTTCTTCTCCTCCGTAACGCTCCCGCGAGACCTGCTCGGCGGCGGCTGGTTCGAGGCGATCGCAACGGTGAACCCCGTCTCCTACATAGTCGAGGGGCTGCGGTCGCTCATCATAACGGGCTGGGATCTTCAGGCGCTCGCCCTCGGCTTCGGCTTCGCGGCGGCGTTTCTGGCTATCGGCCTGACCGTTGCCTCGTTCTCGATGCGTCGCAGGATGGAGGCATGATGCTGGGCGAGGTTCGGGCGTTCCTCTTCGTAGCCGGGGCGGTCGCGGGACGGCAGATTCGCAAGTTCTTCGGGAGCGTTGCTTTCCTTATACCGGCGGCGTTCCCGATCTTCTTCTTCCTCGCCTTCGCCGGGGGGCTCTCTCGCGTCGGGGAGGTGCCGGGCTTCGAATTCGCCGCCGGGTACACGGCGTTTCAGTTCGTGTGGGCCTTGCTCCAGGCGGTCGCGATGGGCGGGGCTTTCACCGGTTTCTCCATCGCCGGAGACTTCGAGAGCGGCTTCGCAAGGCGTTTCATGCTCGCAGCCCCGAGACGCAGCGGCATAATCCTGGGCTACGTCCTCGCGTCGCTCGTGAGGACGACGTTCACCGGGTCGCTCGTCTTCATCGTCGGCATCGCGACGGGGATGCAGATCCTCGGCACCAGGATAGACATGTTCGGGCTGATCGGTCTCGCGGTTACGGTGAACGTCGCGGCGACGCTCTTCGGGGCCGGGATGGCGATGCTGTTCAGGACGCAGCAAGCAGGGCCGCTCATTCAGACGCCCATCTTCATGTTGCTGTTCCTCTCGCCGGTGTACGTACCGTTCGGGTTGCTGGAGGGTTGGATCCGATCGATAGCAGCCCTTAACCCCATAACCTTCATCCTCGAAGCCGGGCGCAGCCTGATCGCCGGAGACCCGGCGGGTATCGGCCCAGCCTTCGCCCTAGGGGCCGCGCTCATCGCCGTCTTTGCCTTCTGGGCGATGTTCGCCCTCCGCCGCGCTGAGAGAGCCGGTTAGTATCTTGACCAGAGGCCGCACCGATACCCCGCTCATGCGAAAAGCCCAGAAGTACGCGACGAAGCTCCACGTCGCCGTCTTCAAGGCGACGAAGGGCCGTGTCGGGGCGAGGATGCTCGGAAGCCCGGTCCTGATCCTCGTAACTAAGGGCCGTAAGAGCGGTCTGCCTCGCGAGACGCCGCTGCTCTACCTTGAAGATGAAGCCGGACTCGCCATCGTCGCCTCCAACGGCGGCACTGCGAAGGCTCCGGCGTGGTACCTGAACCTCGAGTCCGATCCGAACGCCGAAGTCGTCCTCGGCGGCGAACGGTTTCGCATCGTCGCCAGAGATGTCGCCGGTGAGGAGAAGCGGCGTCTGTGGGAGCGGCTCGTCGCGATGTACCCGACCTACGCGGACTACCAGAGGAAAACGGAGCGCGAGATCCCGGTCGTCCTCCTGAAGCGGGCGTGAGCCGGTGCAGGACGTCAGGATCACGCATGATCGTCACGATGCAATTACAGTGAAATTACAGCGAAACCACAGTAAAGAAAGGCCGCACTTGGAACAGTTGAATACCATCAGGCGCGACGAATTGAAGACGAAGATGGACCGGGGCGATGACTTCCTGCTCGTCGAGGTCTCGGAGCGGGCTTTGTACGACGAAGCTCATCTCCCCGGTGCTATCCTCTTTCGGAGCGTCGAAGAACTGGAAGAGGAAATTCCCGGGAAAGACCGAGAAGTCATTCTCTACTCCAAGAACCTCGGGGATCACAGCTCCCTGCGAGTAACCCGCGAGCTGACCGCAATGGGCTACCTGCACGCCTACGAATACGAGGGCGGTAAGGAAGACTGGACCTCGAACGGTCTCCCGACCGAAACAACAACTGAAACAGCGACCGAGACTAGCTAGGGACCGCACTCTGGAGACTTACCTGCACTCGCTCTACACCTGGGCCATCGCCAAGCATGGCGTGAAGCACGGCCGGGCCGCCGGGATAGCCGGGGCCGTCGGGGCGGCCCTGCCTGACATACCCTCTATTCTGGGAACGGCCTACTACATCGGACCGAGGTTCCTCACAGACGGGTGGTCCTCGATGGATTCCGAGGAGGTTCTCGAAGCGATCTACTTCACCGGACCGTTCGGTGCCACCGGCTACGCGCTTCACGCCGCTACCGGCCCGCTCGTCTTTCTCACCGCCTACGCCCTCCTGCGCCTCAAGCGCCGCGACGGGAGCCGCGACGGTAAAAAGATAATCCTCTGGTTCCTTGTCGGCTGGCTCGGCCATACCCTCGTGGACTTTCTCACCCACGCTGAAGATGTGCGCCCGCTCTTCTATCCGCTCTCCGACTGGACCTGGGCGAGCCCCATCTCCTACTACGACCCGGACTATCACGGGAGAGCCTTCGCGCTCGCAAGCAACGGCTTCGCCACGGTTTTGCTGATCGGGCTGCTCCTCAAACGTCTCCTCACGAACGAGCCCGACGAACAGCAATGAGTTTGATAGACTCTTCGGCGTTATCGTGACACGGAGAGGTGTCCGAGTTGGCCTAAGGAGCGCGATTGGAAATCGCGTAAACGGTTTGAAGCCGTTTCGTGGGTTCGAATCCCACCCTCTCCGCTCTTTCCTTCTGTTTGTAGATGAAACTCTCTAGCCGGCAGCCGAAAGACACTCAGAGTAAATAGCGCTCCAGACCTTCGCTTGCTGCAACCAGAGCGATGAACGCCGCCACGAAGCAGGACGTTGGCGATCCGGTGCGTGCGTGACAGCGGGCCGAGTCTCCGCCGTTCCGGTTGTGGAGGGGAGCAAGGTACTGTAGGTGTCCGGGGTTATCGAGATACTGGCCGGCGAGCAGCTCTTGAAGGGGCTTCGCGTGGACGCCCCGGGCGGGGAGCAGAATGGCGAAGGTGTAGCGGAGTCGTGGAATCGGATGTTCGGTAGACCGGTGTGTTTCAAAAGAGGTTTGAAGAACCTGGTGATAAGGTGCTTACTTCTTGCCGGCCTTCCGAGCCTGGTGTGGACGACGAGGAATGGTCCAAACGGGGTCTGACAGTCACAGGCATCCGCTAACGACCCCTTTCACGGCGGTAGAGCGCTCAACTCCGAGTTATCCAAGAGCGGGCAGACCCGGTACATTTGCAGCCTGTGATCTCACCCCTCCAACGGTGGGGGCGATCACAGTACGCTCGACGGGACCGTCGAGGCAGAGAAGGCGGAGCGATGCCGGGACAAGAAGTTACGTTGGAAAACGGGCGTGCCTCTCGGTTCGGAGGCGGGCTATACGCGCAGCTCGAGCGGTTTCGGACGGTGAGTTCTCGCGGATGGTCGAGGTACACCGAAGGTATCTCTCAGCACAGAAGAACGGCGATGAATGGCGATGACACAGTGGACTATGCTTTACTACTGAGATCGTAATGGCCCTCTGGTGCTATTCGGCAACTGATTGGTCTTAGAGAAAGGGAGTATGCGTATGAGTGGAGAGAGGGGACCTGAGTCTCAGGCTGATTCTCGAAGTACCGAGCCGAATACCAGGATCAACCCGGTAGTATTCTTCGGTTCTTCGGCGGCGATCATCTCGCTCGCGCTGTGGGCGATCATCAGCCCCGAGAGCGCCAGCGGGGTGCTCGGGGTCATGGTGGGTTGGATCTCGGAGTGGTTCGGCTGGTTCTATATCCTGATCGCAACGGCGTTTCTGGCGTTCGTGATCTTCCTCGCCCTCTCACGCTACGGTAAGATCAAACTCGGACCGGAGCACTCCAAACCGGACTTCAGCACTTTCTCCTGGGCCGCGATGCTCTTCGCCGCCGGTATCGGCACAGACCTGATGTTCTTCGCGGTTGCAGAGCCCGTTACCCAATACCTCGCACCACCGGTCGGGCAGGGTGAGACGCTCGGGGCGGCTAGGGAGGCGACGGTGTGGACGCTCTTCCATTACGGTATCACCGGCTGGGGGATGTACGCCCTGATGGGGATCGCCCTTGCGTACTTCGCCTACCGGATGAACCTCCCTCTGAGCATCCGGTCCGCTCTGTATCCCATCTTCGGCAAACGCATCTACGGTCCGCTCGGGCACGGCGTGGACCTCGCAGCGGTCCTCGGGACGATCTTCGGCATCGCGACCTCGCTCGGCATCGGCGTCGTTCAACTCAACTTCGGGTTGCGGCTCCTCTTCGGCATCCCGGAGGGGATTGCGGCTCAGATCGGCCTGATAATTCTCGCCGTCAGCGTCGCGACGATCTCGGCGGTCAGCGGGGTCGACCGGGGTATCCGCCGCCTCTCGGAACTGAACGTCGTGCTCGCGCTCGGCCTCGCGGCCTTTATCCTCGTAACCGGACAGACCGTATTCCTGCTCAACGCCCTCGTCTTGAACATCGGCGACTACGTGAGCGGCTTCGCCGGGCTTACCATGCAGACCTTCGCCTTCGACCGGCCCACCGAATGGCTGAGCGGCTGGACGTTGTTCTTCTGGGCGTGGTGGATCGCCTGGGCTTCCTTCGTCGGGTTGTTTCTCGCTCGCATCTCGCGCGGGCGCACCATCCGGCAGTTCGTCGCGGGGACGCTCATCATCCCGTTTATGTACGTGCTCATGTGGGTCTCCATCTTCGGCAACAGCGCGATAGCCCTGATCCGCAGCGGGAACGCGGGGTTCGGCGAGATCGCGATGAACCAGCCCGAACAGGGCTTCTACACCCTGCTCCAGCAATACCCGGCCTTCCCCATAGTCGCCTTTATAGCGACCATTATCGGCCTCCTGTTCTACATCACCTCCGCCGACTCGGGCGCGCTCGTGATGGGCAACCTGACCTCGTATCGCAAGACGGCCCGCGATGACGCCTCGAACCCGGTACGCATCTTCTGGGCGGTCGCCACGGGCTTGCTGACCGTTGCGATGCTGCTCGTCGGCGGGATACCGGCCCTGCAGAACGCCACCATAGTCATGGGCCTGCCGTTCGGGTTCGTGATGGTCCTCCTGATGTTCGGTCTGTACAAGGCCCTGCGGGTGGAAGCAATCCGGGAGGACAGCCAGCGTCACAGCCTACCCGCCCAGCTCTCCGGGCGCAGCAGCGACTCCGACGGAGGACGCTCCACCGCCCTGAATTGGCGACAGCGGCTCAAGCGCAGCATGAGCTTCCCGAACCAGGAGGGGGCTACGAGGTTCCTCGCCGACGTTGCCCTCCCGGCCCTCACCGAAGTCAGCGACGAACTGCGCGAACACGGCATCGCAGCTACGGTATACGACGACGGCGTCGGCGGCGAAGCCAACGGTGACTCGAAACTCTCCTACGTGGAACTCGCTGCGGACCTCGGCGAGGAGACACCGTTCCTGTACAGGATCTCACCGGAAGAGACGATGCTCCCGGTCTACGGAGACCTCTCCCTGCGCGACGACGATGTCTACTACCGGCTCGACGTGCACCTTCGCGAGGGCGGCCAGGGCTACGACGTGATGGGCTACACGCAGAGCCAGCTCATAGACGACGTGCTCGACCAGTACGAGCAACACGTGGAGTTCATGCGCCTGAACGCCGAAACGACCCGGTAGAGCAGGAATACCGGGAGGTTCTTTCAGAGCCCGGCAAGGAAGAACCTCCCAGGACACGGGAGAGAAGCCGAAACCGAGCCATCGCGCTGCCCCTCGCTTCATAAGGGGCAGGCCAGGGCTGTATCCGGCAGGCCGCTGCGTTTTCAGCCGCAGCTACTCTGTGGCCCGGTGAGACTTCGTATCGTCCGAACGGGCAGAGCCTCCAGCCGAAAGCTTCATCCGACGAGCCTCAAATTCGTTTTCCATTCCCTCTTTCCCCATTCCTTCTATAGCGATTGAGTAAGCGTCGAGCGTCGTGGAGTTCATGTCGCGTGGCGCGTTCGGAAAACTCCTGAGCGTCTTTCCACGCCCGGACGAATCACGCAGACAGAGCCTCGTTCGGGGCGGCGGGAGCGGTGGCGTGGCCTAGCGGTAGTTTGTTGTTAGCGGACATAGAGGTAGAGTTCCTGCCCCGCGAACACTCGCTCAAGCAGCACTCTTAG
>JBPCNU010000168.1:0-4956 GCA_051000975.1 Rubrobacter sp. | reverse complement strand
CGTCTCGGGCATTCGGGTCGTCAAGAGCTTCTCACGTGAGCCGTTCGAGTCCGACCGCTTCGGCGACCGGGCAGAGGGCGTAATGAACGAGACCCTGGCCGCCCGCATGCTCCGGGCCTTCTACATCCCCGGCATGACGTTCCTTCCCGCAGTATCCGTCGTGCTGCTCATCTTCTTCGGGGGTCGGGCGGTCGTTGCCGGGGAACTCTCGCTCGGGGCGTTCGTCAGCTTCCAGTTGTATCTCATGCAGCTGGTCTGGCCGATGCAGGGGTTCGGCCTCGTCGTGGATCAGGGCCAGAGAGCCGTCGCCGCCGGGGAGCGTATCTTTGAAGTCCTTGACGCCGAAACGGAAGTCAAGCAGCCCACAGACCCGAAACCCCTGCCCGAAGGCTCGCTCTCCGTCGAGTTCGGCGGGATAGAGTTCGCCTACGGGACGGGTGAGAAAGTCCTCGAAGACCTCGACCTCACGGTGAAAGCCGGAGAGACGGTCGCGGTAGTCGGGGCGACGGGGGCCGGGAAGTCCACCCTGCTCTCGCTAGTGCCGCGCTTCTACGACCCGCAGGGCGGGGGCGTCAGGATCGGTGGCGTGGACGTGAAGTCGCTCGATCTGGAAGAGTTGCGCCGGGCCGTCGGCATCGTGCCGCAGGAGACCTTCCTGTTCTCGGAGACGGTCCGGGAGAACATCGCGTTCGGGACGACCGACGCGACAGACGAAGAGATAGTTCGGGCGGCGAAGGTCGCGGGCGTTCACGATCAGATCTCGGGCTTCCCGAAAGGCTACGATACGCTCGTCGGCGAGTGGGGCATTACCCTCTCGGGCGGCCAGAAGCAGCGGCTCGCCATCGCCCGCGCCCTGGTCAAGAACCCGCGCATCCTCGTCCTCGACGACGCGACGAGCAGCGTAGACGCCGAGACGGAGAAGCAGATCCAGGCCGCTCTGCGAGAGACCCTCTCGACCTCCGGTAACCGCACCACCTTCATCGTGGCTCACCGCCTCTCGACCATACTCCTCGCAGATCGCATCGCCGTCATGGAGGATGGACGCATCGTCGAGTTCGGGAGGCACGACGAACTGCTCCGCCAGGGCGGAGTCTACGCCATGATGTACGGCGACGAACAGGATCACCGGGAGTCCGCGTGATGGGGATTCTGAGAATCATCGCGAAGTTCCCGCTCGTCCGGCTCTTCTCGTTCGCCGGGCCGTACCGCTTCAGGCTGCTCGTCCTCGGCCTCGTAACGACCATCGTTACCGCGCTGACGATCTCCGAAGCACTCCTGGTCCGGTACGCGATAGACAGCGGCCTGACCGCCGGGAACCTGAACGTCGTCTACCTCGCGACCGGGTTGTACGTCGGGGTTGCCGTCTCGGTGTGGATTCTCAGCTACTTCGAGACGCTCGGGATGGGCTGGGTCGGTCAGCACATGATCCTCGACCTGAGGAGGTTCCTCTTCGAGCATTTGCAGTCGCTCTCCCTGCAGTATTACTCGGAGCAGAAGGCGGGTTGGATCATCTCCCGCCTTACGAACGATATAGAGAACTTCAGCAACCTCCTGAACGACGGCGTGCAAAACCTCGTCCGAAACGGCCTTACCCTGCTCGGCGTCGTCGGCGTCCTCTTCTTCCTCGACTGGCGGCTCGCCCTCGCCACGATGGCCGTCCTGCCGGTGATGATCATCGCCACCGTCATCTACCGCCACGAGTCCATGAAGGCCTTTCGCCGCGCCCGTGAAGCGATCTCCGAGGTCGCCGCCTACCTTCAGGAACACGTTTCCGGGATGCGTGTCGTGCAGGCCTTCACCCGCGAGAGCCAGTCCGTCATAGGCTTCGACGGCCGCAATATGAACTACCGGATGGCGAACCAGCGTTCCACGACCCTGAGCGCCATCTACTTCCCCGGTGTCGAGTTCCTCGGGGCCATTGGGCTCTCGGTCGTCATACTCTACGGCGGCTACCTCGTCGTGGAAGGCACGACGACCATCGGTACGCTCGTTGCCTTCGTCGGTCTGATCAGCATGGCCTTCCAGCCGATTCAGGCTCTCAGCCAACTCTACTCAGACCTGCAAAGCACGATCGCCTCCCTCGAGAAGGTCTTCTCCATCCTCGACACAGCCTCAGACGGGGCCGACGAGCCGGGCGCGAAGTCCATCGAAGACCTCACCGGGGACATCGAATTCGACGGCGTCTCCTTCGGCTACGCGGTCGGCGACGACATCCTCTCCGGGGTGGACTTCCGCATCGAAGCGGGCGAGACGCTCGCAATCGTCGGAGAGACGGGCGCGGGTAAATCCACCATCGTCAAGCTCCTCTCGCGCTTCTACGACCCGACGGCGGGCGAGGTCCGGGTGGACGGCGAAGACCTGCGCAACATCCGGGGATCATCTCTCAGAAGCCACATGGGCGTGGTCCTTCAGGACACCTTCCTCTTCACCGGGAGCATCGAGGACAATATCCTCTACGGGAGACCCGGCGCGACGCACGAAGAGGTCGTAGCGGCGGCGAAGACGGTCGGGGCCGACGACTTTATCCGGCGGTTCCCGGCGGGCTACGCAACGGAGGTCGGAGAGCGCGGCGGCGGCCTCTCGGTCGGGGAGCGGCAGCTCATCTCGTTCGCCCGGGCCCTCATCGCCGAACCGAGCATCCTCGTTCTGGACGAGGCGACGAGCAGCGTGGACCTCGCCACCGAGGCGAAGATCGAAGTCGCCCTCGAAAAGCTCCTGGAAGGCCGCACCTCCATCGTCATAGCCCATCGCCTCTCGACCGTCAGACGCGCCGACCGCATCCTCTACCTCGCGAACGGAAGGGTTCTGGAACAAGGCTCCCACGACGAACTCATGGCCCGCCCATCGGCGTACCGAAGGCTCTACGAGGCCCAGTTCGCCGCGTAGCGAACGGCCCTCCTCTATCTTCTACCGTCTATCGCGCCCTGCGACTGCAGTTCGTGGTTCTTCTCAGAGAAGCGGTCGTTGTGGGAGGAGACGTACGCGTTCTCGTCTGCTCCCGGTTCGAGGTAGAGCTTCGCGCTGTTGACGGCGGTCGCCCCCTCGACGAAGCAGCCGCTGATCAGGTGCAGCTTCCCTTCGTAGTCCACGAGGTCTCCGGCGGCGTAGACACCGGGGATGTTCGTCTCCATATTCTCCGTCACGGTGATGCACCGGTCTCTGATCTCAAAGTCGTGGGCCTCTAGAAAGCTCACATCTACGTCGTAGCCGTGATTGACGATGACGGCGTCCACCGCGACTTTTTCCGTCTCCCCGGTCTCGGTGTTTTTCAGGGATACGGAGGAGATTTCATCGCCAGCGGCGTGGAGTTCTCCGATCTCATACGGCGTCAGAACCTTGACGGAGGAGCCGCGCATGTCGAGGATGCTGCGCTCGTGCCCGGTGAATTCGTCGCGGCGGTGGGAGATGATGACGGACTCGGCGACGGGCTCCAGAGTATTCGCCCAGTCTATCGCCGCGTTCCCACCGCCGGAGATCAGCACCCGCTTCTCCCGGAACCGTTCGAGGCTCCCGACGGTGTAGTAGAGGTTCGTTACCTCAAACCTCTCTGCGCCGTCTATCTGCAGCTTCTTCGGGCTCAGAACCCCGTATCCCAGCGCGAGGATGACCGTCTTCGAGTAGTGAACGTCGCCGCTCTGACACCGGATGCGAAAGACTCCCCCTTCTCTCTTTATCCCCGTTACCTTCGTACCGAGGACGACCGCAGGGTCGAAGGTCGTACCCTGCCCTACGAGATGGTCAACGACCCGCTCCCCGGTCGTCGGCGGGAGACCGCCTATGTCCCAGATCACCTTTTCGAGGTAAACGTGCAGCTTCCCCCCGAGGTAGGGATGATACTCGATGATCTTGGTCCTCAAGTCCCGCATCCCACTGTAAAAAGCCGTGTACAACCACGTCGGACCGCCACCGATGATCGTCACATCGTAGAGTTTCCCGTCAGACATCCACCCTCCAACCGCCTGCATCGCAAATGACAACGATTCCTGATAAACAAGTGTACCCGTTATCCGGCGGGGTTTCGTGAGCCGTCTGACCAAGAGTACGTGGTTTTTGGGATACGCGAGCCAGGCCTGGCTAGAAGGCACCCGTCATAAAGCTACGGATTCGAGGAGAGAAGATAGATAGCGCGGTACAGGTTTGCGACATTATCCAGAATCACAGCGGTGTCTCCGGCGAAGATCAAGGTAAGGGCAAAGATTGAGGTAATGTAGACGGCAACGAAGATTTTGTCGGCCTTGAGGCGCTTTTTCATCTTTCCCGGCGGCTCTGGCAGGTTGCCGGGTGAGGCGGCAGGTCGTTCTGAGAGGTGCTGGCTGAGCCTCTGAGACAGGACGCGAACGGTACTCTGATTGAGACGTTCCTCGTCTGGAATCTCGACGGATAGTTGCATGACGGAGCGTCTCAAGGCGCCGAGGCTCGTAACTTCTACGCCCCTGACCTTCCCGTATATTCGCAGTTCGTCGCCCGTAAAGCAGAGGATCGACCTCACACGGATATCTATCCCCCCCGACTTCTGGAGCAGGTGTCGTACGCGAGTGGCCTCACTTTTGGCCTGGGAGATCGGACTATACCTCGAGCGTCTTCCATTGACGAGGATGTCGTATCCATCGGTGGAGATCTCTCCGCTCCAGGCTTTCGTCTCGATCACGAAGACACCCTTGTCTCCGATAAGGAAATGGTCTACGTTCCCGAAGTTTTCGGGTTTGTAGTCGTGGAAGATATGAAAGCCTTCCGAGTGCAGCTTTTCGAGTTCCTTGCCAGCCGCGATCTCACCCCTCGCCCCTTTCTCCTGGTTGCCATGATTCTTCTCCCACCAGCGAGTCCAGAGAGGTTCGATGAGCGCAGCGAACCACGAGGATAAAGAGCATGAGGATTGCCATGCCCCCCGAAAGCTCCGTCTATCTGTGGAAGAGAACGAAGAACACTACCGGCATCACGAAAGCGGCGACCGTCACA
>JBPCNU010000167.1:0-3241 GCA_051000975.1 Rubrobacter sp. | reverse complement strand
CCTGCCCGACGAGTTCTTCGACCTCTCTGAAGACCCGCTGGAACGAGAGAACCTGATAGACGGCAAGAGCGAAGACGAAATAGATCGCATGCGCTATGACCTCCTCGGCTGGCAAGCTCAGGTCCAGGCCGACTACGAACGCCACCTCGCCGAAACCTCCGACGAATAAACGCAGGTCTCACCGAGAGTCCTACGAGGAAATCTAGGAGATCCTGAACTCCCGCACGTCGCGTTCGCGGGAGACGACCTCGTAGAAGAAGCCGCTCCTGTCCTCGACGAGTTCGTAGCCCGCACTCCAGAAGAGGTATTCGTTGCGCTCGGCGGTCCGGCTCGGGAAGATGACGTAGGCTCGTCTGCCCTGCCCAAGAGCCTCGACCGCGCCCATCACCCAAAGCTGGCTCTCGGCCTGCCAGCCACCGGACGGGAACGGGTCTATGACTTCGAGGTCCGGTCGCTCCCCGGCGACGTATTTCATGTAGTACATCACCCCGCCGTTCTGAACGACCGACGAGCCGGGGGCCGTTCCCTCGATGACGGCGTTCATGATGTGGAGCCCGTGGTAGTCCTCGCTCATATCCACGTCGGCGTAGACCTTGTCGAGTCCGGGGAGCGGCAGGGCGAGCATGACGAGCGATACGCCCGCTACGACCGCGAGGCCCGCACCGCGAACGACCCTCCCGCCGAGGAAGCCGTGCAGTTTCGGTCGCGGCAAGGACGCGGCCTTCACGTTTCGGGCGGCGTTCGTGAGCAGGTCGAGCGCGGCGCCGAGGCCACAGGCCACGAGGATGCAGACGATGAGGTAGGTCGGGATGAAGTAGAGGAAGTAGTCCCGGATCTCATACTGCATCCCGTAGATGAGCCACCCGAGGTACAGAGAGCAGAGCATGGCGAGCGTCGCCACATCCCTTCGGTAGGAGAGAGCAAACGCCCCGAACGCCGCGACCACGAGAAAGAGCGGGTTGAACTGATTGGCGAGAAACCCGGCGTAGTGAGAGAGCCGCTCCCCGATCTCATCCCACCCGAAAACGAACATCCGCTCCCGGAAGTTGCTGCCCGTTACGAGCGCGAGGAACCGCCCCGGCGTTGACGGGTCGGCCTCGTTGAGCGGCGGGTCCATCACAGCCCGAACGGGCAGATAGACGTATGGCAGAAGCCCGAGTGCGAACAGCCCCGCACCTTTCAGCACGAGCCGCCACGCAAAGACCTTGCGCCAGTCCGTCAGGACGATGAAGAGCGCGGCTGCGGGCAACACGAGGCCGCTCGTCATGTGGTTCGTCATGGAGAGGCCCATGAGGAAGGCGAAGGCGAGCAGGTACTTATCCTGACTCGTCTTGCGCCAGAGAAAGAGCGCGAGCAGGTCGAGGGCGATGAAGAGGATGCTCAGGGTGTAGACCTCGGTGATGACGGCCTGAGACCAGAAGGTGCGGCTGATGGCGAAGAGCAGCGCCCCGACTACGGCGGGTGCGATCCTCCCCGTCAGCATCCGGCAGACGAAGAATACGACCGCGACCGCCGCCGCTCCGAAGACCGCCGAGGCGAGGTTGACTTTGTATGCGGCCCCGCCCTCTATGGGAAGGTAGGTGAAAAGGTGGACGAGCATCATGTACGTCGGGTAGCCGGTCGGGTTCGGGATGCCGAGCACGGCGGCCTTTACCTGCAGCATCAGCGAGTCGTACATCCCCGCCGGGTCGTAGTAGAGTATCGTCGGAGCCAGCGTCCTGAAGTACAGCCTGAACGCGACCAGCCCGACCAGAACCCCTACAACGAGCGTGAAGACAGACCAGAGCCGCAAGGATGAGGGCCAAGCTCCGGCAGACAAGCCGGAGGCCGTGCTTCGGGTTCTCTTCGCGGGACGGCTCAGAGTCTTCTCGGCCACAAGAGTTATAAGGGCCAGGATGCCCGCTCGGTCCAACGTATTACGCACGAGCATGGATTCTATCCGAAACCCACCGGGGCGTTACGGGAATCCCTGCCGGCCCCTGCCGACCCCTGTCGGAGCGTTTCCCATACCGTAGACTACCTCTCACGCAAGGCACGGAGCACACGCAGGAGCACGTAAAACCACCGGAGGAGCGTCAGATGAGCGGGTTCATGGAAGGTAAGAAGATCCTCGTAACCGGAGTCCTGGACCGCAGGTCCATCGCCTTCTCGGCGGCGCGGCTGGCGCAGGAACAGGGCGCAGAGATAGTCCTCTCCGGCTTCGGACGGGCAAAGAGCCTGACGGATAGAACAGCGAGGAGGCTCGACTCCGTTCCGGACGTCATAGAACTCGACGTGAACAAGCCCGAAGACATCGAGGCCGTAGCGAAGGACATCGAGGACCGCTGGGGGAATCTCGACGGCATCGTTCACGCCATCGCCTTCGCCCCAGAAGATGCTCTCGGAGGCAACTTCATGACCACGGAGTGGCCTTCGGTGGCGACCGCTGTTCAGACCTCGGCGTACTCGCTGAAGGCGCTTGCCGGAGGTCTTTCCCATCTGATGAAGCCCGGCTCCTCGGTGGTCGGCCTAGACTTCGACGCGCAGGTCGCCTGGCCCGCCTACGACTGGATGGGCGTCGCGAAGGCCGCCTTCGAGGCGACGGCTCGCTACGTCGCCCGCGACCTCGGAGAGCAGGGCATCCGGGTGAACCTCGTCTCGGCGGGGCCGATCAAAACCCTCGCAGCGAAGGGCATCTCGGGCTTCGCCGCGATAGAGGGCGAGTGGGCGAATCAGGCGCCTTTGGGGTGGAGCGCGACCAACCCGGAGCCGGTCGGACGGGCGATAGTGAGCCTGCTCTCGGACTGGTGGCCCGCCACGACCGGGGAGATCATCCACGTAGACGGCGGCTTCCACGCTATGGGGACGAAGATAAGGTAATAAAAATGCTAATGGCCCATTGCGGTTTTTCGGCATATGGGCCATTAGCTCTTACTGTTGTACGGCTACGTCAACTCACCTTGTCGGTTCGGATAAGAAGAATCAGCAGGTTTCTCTAACCTCGCCATTATCTTGTCTGCTGTGTAGTGCGCGATCAGAGCGTAAGTCAGATTTCCAAGTCCTAAAGTCCACCAGACGGTAAGTACGAAAACGATCAAGTGTCCAATTCCGGAACCCCAGGTTTTTTGCGAAACATCGTTGTAGATTGCCCGGAATCGAGTATCTCGTAGCCTTGAGTAACGAAATCGTCAACTACACTGTCGTGTTCTCTCTGATTTGCAGTTTTACGTATACGCTGTGCGGCCAACTGTCCTCCTTACGC
>JBPCNU010000166.1:0-3733 GCA_051000975.1 Rubrobacter sp. | reverse complement strand
GGGTGGTCGGGAACCAGCCGATGGTCCTCGCCGGGACGCTCGACATAGACTCGTCCACCAAGGGCGCGCGGTTCGTCAGGTTCTGCGATGCGTTCAACATCCCGCTCCTCAAGTTCGTTGATGTGCCGGGGTTCATGCCCGGGACGGATCAGGAATGGAACGGCATCATCCGTCACGGGGCGAAGCTGCTGTATGCGTTCAGCGAAGCGACCGTTCCGAAGATGACCGTGATCACACGCAAGGCCTACGGCGGGGCGTACGACGTGATGAACTCCAAGCACATCGGGGCGGACGTCAACGTCGCGTGGCCGACGGGAGAAGTTGCGGTAATGGGGGCATCGGCTGCAGTCGGGATCATCCACCGGAGGAGAATCGCTGACTCGGAAGACCCCGAAACCGAGCGCGAGAACCTCATCGCCGACTACGAGGAGAGGTTCAACAACCTGATGATCGCCGCTGGGATGGGTTTCATAGACGACGTGATAGACCCGAGGGAGACACGCCCGTACCTCATAAAGGCACTCTCGATGGTCCGCACCAAACGCCCCGAACGCCCGCCGCGCAAGCACGGGAACATCCCGCTCTAAGGTGAAGGAAAAGAAAGGACCGGGCGGTTCAGAGTCGGTAGTGGTGGTGTAATGTCGCGCTTCTTGCCACACACCCGCCGGGCGTGGGTGTACCTCGTCTCGGTCGTCAGTCTCTTTCTCATCCTCGACGTACTGGCTCTGACGGGCTCGACGTTCGCTACCGGGTTGCTCGTAACCCTGGGCGGGTTCGTGCTAGGGATCTGCGCCTCGGTGGCTCTCGTCTATCCGTTCACCCGCAGGCTGGACCGGAGCAGCCCGGTTCGCTACTTGTGGTTCTTCGGCGGGGTCGCATCTTTGTTCCTGATCGTGGTCACAGGCTCCGCTCTCGTGGGTATCCCGCTCTTTCCGACCTCCGAAGGCGGCCTCGTGAGCATCTTCCTCTACGGCCTCGCGTTCGGGTTCGGCACGGCGGCGATGAACTTCGCCCTCGGCGGGAGCATCCGCTCGGCGTTCCTGGGTGTCATCTCCGACGGCCCGGAGTCGAGTCGGGTCGCCCTGCGCACCCTCGTCGTCATCGCTGCTACGATAGTCGTCTTGCTGTTACTTTTCCTGCTCGGTTACGTCGTCTTCGAGTTCATACTGACACCCATCGTTAGGAGCATCGCTACATGACATATGGCATCTCCACCCGCTCGACCCCGACGCCGGAGGAGGCTGCGGCGATAACCGCTGCGCTCGCGGCTGTTTCGGATTCCGGCCTGGGAACCGACGAGTACAAAGACCTCAAGCGTCAGCGGTGGCTGCTCTCGGGTTTGATGGGAAGTGTGCCACCGAGGAGGCTCAGGCTCGATGGTTCTCTCTGGTCTTACTCGAGTTGGAAAGGGATGGCCTGAAATTGCCCGAGATCTTCGAGAAGGTACTCATAGCGAACCGGGGTGAGATCTCGGTCCGCATCATCCGCGCCCTGCGCGAGATGGACATTACCTCCGTCGCCGTCTACTCCGACGCAGACCGGGACGCCCTGCATACCCGGCTCGCCGACGAGGCTTATCACATCGGCCCGACCCCCGCGAACGAGAGCTACCTCAACATCGAGAAGCTCATCGAGGTTGCGAAGGCCTGTGGCGCGGAGGCGATACATCCCGGCTACGGTTTCCTTGCCGAGAGCGCGCCGTTCGCTCGGGCCGTGAACGAGGCCGGGCTTACCTGGATCGGACCCCACCCCGAGGCCATCGAGGCTATGGGATCGAAGGTCGAATCACGGCGCATCATGGCGAAGGCCGGAGTTCCCATCACCCCTGGGACGGAAGACCCGGTCGCTTCTTACGAAGAGGTTCTCGACTTTGCCAGCGAACACGGCTTCCCGGTCGCGGTGAAGGCCTCGTCCGGCGGCGGTGGGAAGGGCTTCGCGGTCGCGCTGGATAAAACGGAGGCGGAGGCCGCGTTCGACCGGGCGAGCCGCGAGGGCGAGGCGTACTTCGGGGATGGTTCGGTGTACGTCGAGCGGTACCTGCCGGGGCCCCGGCACATAGAGATACAGGTCTTCCGGGACAAGCACGGGAACGCGGTGCACCTCGGAGAGCGCGACTGCTCCATTCAGCGGCGCCACCAGAAGCTCATCGAGGAATGTCCGTCTCCGGCCCTTACTCCGGAGATGCGCGACGAGATGGGCCGGGCCGCCGTGCAGGCCGCCGAGGCCGTCGGCTACGATTCCGCCGGAACCTGCGAGTTCCTCGTGCAGGACGATGAGTTCTTCTTCCTGGAGATGAACACTCGCGTGCAGGTCGAGCACCCGGTAACGGAAGAAGTAACAGGCGTAGACATCGTCAAGACCGGCATCCGGGTCGCCGCCGGGGAGCCGCTCTCGTTCGAGCAGAGAGACGTGTCGTGGCGCGGACACGCCATCGAGGTGCGCCTGAACGCTGAAGACCCGGCACAAGACTTCGCTCCGTCGCCGGGCGAGGTAACCGTCTACGAGGAGCCGGGCGGCCCCGGTGTCAGGGTGGATTCCTCGCTCAGGGAGCCGGGTCTCGTGCCGGAGAGTTATGATCCCCTGATCGCCAAGCTCATCGTGCGCGGCTCGGACAGGAAGGCCGCGCTCGCCGTTCTGCGCCGTGCGCTGGCGGAGTTTCGCATCGAGGGGATAGCGACGACGGCGAGCTTCCACCGGGCTATCCTGGACGACGAGAAGTTCGTAGCCGGGGAGTACACGACGGGCTTCGTCAGCGAGCGGATGGCGGGCCTCACTATCGAACCCGCGACCCTCGGTGAACAGGCCGACGCATCGCAGAAGGAGTCTCGCGAGGTCGAGGTGGAGGTCAACGGTCGGCTCTTCAGCGTCCGGGTCTTCGGCGAGGCCGGAGGCTTCGGAGGGGGTCGCAACGGTGCGATGCAGGCTCCCCATAGGCGGGGGGGCGGAGAGCGAAAGCGGGCGTCGGTGAGTGAGGGGACCGTCGCTGCACCGATGCAGGGGACGATAGTCAGGGTGCTCGTGAAGGTGGGGGAATCGGTCGAGGCGGATCAGGCCCTCTGCGTCCTCGAAGCGATGAAGATGGAGTCGGAGGTGCGGTCCCAGAAGGCCGGGACGGTCTCCGAGGTCCACGTCGAGGCCGGACAGACCGTGGGACGCGGCGAACCACTAGTTGGAGTCGAATGACATTGCTCATCGTGAGTAACGACCATCTACCATCAGTTCCTCGATCGTGATGGATAACTCCGAAGAGTTCGTCTACCGACGCGACGGCGAGGAGGCCGAGGTGGTCGTCTACGCGCCGGACGTCGAGGCCGCCGGGCGGGGCTTCGAGCGGGCATTGCGGGCGGCTTCGCTACCCGGTACCGAGGGGGTCGTCTACGCCGCTGTCTCCGAGGCGGGTTACGGGCACGTGGCGGTCTCCGGGAGCGTGTCGCCGGAGCTGGCGTCCGTGCCGGAGCGGGGGATGCTGGTCGGCTGCGAGGTTCCGGCGGAGGACTTCGCCCGCAGGCTGGGGGTCGGGCCGGGGCAGGTGGGGAAGGAGATCTCCCGTCGCATCGGGGAGTCCATGTACGGGCTTCCGAGGCTCGACGCTGCGACCCTCAGACGGGTGTGTGAGGCCGGTGCGGAGGTGGCGGCTTCGGAGGGTGTGATCGAGGAAGAAGACCTCGCCTTCCTGACCTCACTCCCCGGAGACCCGGAAGCAGCCGGGCGCCGCGCCCGGCTCGCCGGAGAG
>JBPCNU010000165.1:0-3435 GCA_051000975.1 Rubrobacter sp. | reverse complement strand
CAGTAGCTCCGCCGTGCCTTCTATCGTCCCGATCACCAACCTGCGGGCAACGTCGCGGGGAATCCCCTCCCGGACCCCGGCCTGTATCAACGAGTCGGCGAAGAGCGCGACGTAGGCCGGACCGCTCCCGTGCAGGGCCGTCGCCGCGTCGAAGAGACGTTCGGGGAGCTCCATCACATCGCCAACGTGACCGAAGATTTCCTTTACGAGCGGCAAGTACGACTGCCCAGCCTCGTTAGCCGTGACGACCGCCGAACCGAGACCGACCGAAGCGCAGACGTTCGGCATCACGCGCAGGACCGCCGCCCCTTTGGGGAGGTTCTTCTCTATCGTCCGGATCGGGATACCAGCCGCTACGCTCGCGAGAGCCTTCGGTCCCTCCATAAAGGGCGATACCTGAGCTGCGATCGCCGCGACATCCCAGGGCTTTACCGCCGCAACGATAAAGTCGCTCCCTTCGGCGAGTTCCTCGTTCGAGGTGGTAGTCGTTACGCCCTTGTCGGCGTAGGGCTTGAGTTGTTCTAAGTGGATGTCGCTGACTGTAAGGTCGAAGTCGCCGGAGTCAGCGAGCCGGGAGAGCAAAGAGCCACCGATCTTCCCCGCCCCGATGACCCCGATGGTTCTGCGAGAACTGTTCGATTGCGTCATCCCCAGACCAGCCTAGAGCTGATTGAAGAAGGCACGCTCGGCCAGTGCCTTTCTCTCCTCCGCGCTCACCTCCACATCGCGGGGCGTGAGCAGGAAGACCCGGTTCGCGACGGTCTGTATGTTTCCGTCGAGGGCGTAGGTCAGCCCGGCGCAGAAGTCCACCATGCGCCGCGACAGATCGCCGTCTACGCTCTGGAGGTTCAGGATGACGGGCTGCTGCCGCTTGAAGCGGTCGGCGAGCGCCTGAGCGTCGTTGAAGCTCGACGGCTCCAGCACGCTCACCTTCGCCGGGCGTTGATCCGGGACGGCCCGAAGGTGCGGCTGGGTTGACTGTGGATCGTACCGCTGGCTGGACCCCTCGCTTCCGAACAGGTCGCCCAGGGACGTACCGAACGCCGAGGAACGCTCCGAGCGTCCCAGCCGTCTCACGGCCGGACTCGGCTCTGCGGCCTCCCCGCGCCTCGACGATGCGGCGGAAGAACCGCTGTAGCGGTCCTTCCTGTATCGCTCGTCCTCTTCCTCGTCCTTGTAATAATCATCCTCGTCCACACCGAATCCGAACCAGGCCGCGACTCGCTCCATTTGATCTCTCACTCCCACTACGTTCGCCTCCTAACGGGGGGCCCACCCTCCTCTATCAATACTCGACCGATCCGAACTATGGTCGAACCTTCTTCGACCGCGGCAGCGTAATCGCTGCTCATTCCCATCGAGAGTTCAGAAAGATCGAAATGAGGACTCCAGGACCTCCTGAGCCGCTCACGAACCTGCCTGAGCCTCGCGAAAACATACCGTACATCTTCCGCCCGTTCAACCGCCGGGGCGATGGTCATGAAGCCCCTGACGTCCACCCTGCCCCCACTTTTCGCCGCCGCTTCCAGCAACTCTTCGACCTCTACCTCAGGTATGCCGTACTTGGATTCTTCTCCGCTGACGTTCACCTGGAGGAGTACCCTGACCGGGTTCTCGGCGCGTTTTTCGAGCTCTTCGATGAGCCGCACCGAGTCAACGGAGTGGATCACCTCGACCCTCGAAACGACGTTTTTCGCCTTTCTGCGCTGCAAATGACCGATGAAATGCCACTCGAAGTCGTCCCCGAATCGCTCCTGCTTCTCTTCGAGTTCTTCCGCGCGGTTCTCACCAACGAGCTCGACCCCGGCCTCTTTCAAGGCCGCCATATGTTCTGCGTCGTAGTATTTGCTCGCGACGAGCAGCCGCACGTCTTCCGCCGAGCGACCGGAGCCTTTGGCGGCGAGGGAGAGGGTCTCTTTCACCTCCGAAAGCTTTTCCCTCAGACGGGTTGCCGTGATCTCGATCAAGAATTGCCCCCCGGATTCTCCGAACGCCTCACGACCACGCAGAGATTGCGCCCCGTCTCTGGCTTCTGAGTCCGGTGGGAGAAGAAGAGATCCCCCCGGCATCCCGTACAGAGTCCGGTGTCGTAAATCTCCTCGACCCCGGCCCGCTTCAGGTCTACGATGATCGCGTCGGGGATAGAGAGCCTCCGTCCACTAACGACCTCCTCCCCGAACTCGCGAGCAAAGTCCCCGGCGATCTCCTCCGAAACCTCGTAACAGCAACGCCGGATACACGGCCCGATGTACGCCGCCGGAATTTCTCCGAACGAGCCCCGCATCTTCTTCACCGCCTCGCCCGAGATGCCGGCGAGGGTTCCGCGCCAGCCTGAGTGAACCATCCCGATCGAACTCTCCCCGACGAGCGCGACCGGAGCGCAATCCGCAACCCCTATAGCCAGGCTCAGATCTTTCTCCGATGTGATCAGCGCATCTGCAACCCCGGCAAAACCGCCGGAGTCGACCTCGACCACGTCCTTGCCGGCGACTTGGTCTACCCAGGCCGAAGGATATCCCCCCGTCGCAGCCTTTATCCTCATGAGGTTCTCTTCGACGTTTTCGGACGAATCCCCGACCTTCTTCGAGACGTTCAGGCTGTCAAACGGCGGTTCGGAGACACCACCGATCCGGGTGAAGAAGCGAACGTCCACACCTTCTAGGGCTGGACGCGGCTCAACGTAGACCGCGCCGGAAAGAGCTGTTCCAGTTCCGGCGCGGTCGAGTTTTCCTGGTTTCGGGAGTTGACCTGTGCGAGTTCGTGCCACCCGGAAGCCGTCTCCTAGCGACGACGGAGGAAGGCCGGGATATCGAGGACATCCGCCTCCTCGCGGGACTGGGCCGGCTCGTCGTTGTAGCCCGTATTTTGCTGGGCCTGAGTCGTCTGCTCCTGCGCCGGACGCTGCTCCGCTCGACGCTGGTTCGCGATGCGCTGGTCGAAGCCGGTAGCGATGACCGTCACCGTTACCCTCTCACCATAGGTGTCGTCCACGACCGCGCCGAAGATCAGGTTCGCGTCCTGATGCGCGGCGTTGTGGACTATCTCCGCTGCCTCGTTCACCTCGAACAATCCGAGCTCCGTGCCGCCGGTGATGTTCAGGATGATGCCGGTCGCGCCTTCTATGCTCGCTTCGAGCAACGGACTCGAGATAGCGAGCCTCGCCGCCTCCTGTCCCCGGCTCTCACTCGACGACTCGCCGATGCCCATGAGTGCCGAACCGGAAGAGGCCATGATGGTCCGCACGTCCGCGAAGTCTAGGTTGATGAGACCCGGGACGGTGATGAGGTCCGTTATGCCCTGCACACCTTTTCTCAGGATATCATCGGCCATTTTGAACGCTTCCATCATGCTCGTGCGCTTCTCAGCGACCTGCAGCAGCCGATCGTTCGGGATGATGATGAGCGAGTCGACGTTCTCCTTGAGGCGCTTGATGCC
>JBPCNU010000164.1:0-10107 GCA_051000975.1 Rubrobacter sp. | reverse complement strand
ATCCCGCAACGGCGCGAAGAGCACGGCTACAAGTCCGGTTGCCACGAGAGAGATGGCGCGGTTACCACCCGTCCTGAACAAAGCGCCCAGGTAGCCGACGACCAGCACGTACAGACCGACTATGAAGACCGTCAGAGCACCATAAACTAGCGCGCGGTTGATGACGAGGTCTATGTCGAATAGTCGGTAGCGCAGGATAGCGATTCCGATGGAGAGCGGTACAGAGAGCAGGATCACGCTGGCAATTAGCGTGAGGATCAGGTTCGGAGGCACCCCGAGCACGTTGGAGGTCGCCAGGAACTGCGTTGCTACGGGTCCCCTGAGAAATTCGTCACGGACTCCGGCTCCATCTTCCTGGCAAACCGGGCACGGAAGATCTACAAAGCCCTGAACATAGAGAAGGTCGAGATCGAGAAGGGTCAGCCGTGGCAATCGTTTATCGAGACGAACTTCAATACTCAGAGAAAGATGGCAGATTACCACTTCAAAAAGGCCGAGACCTGGCAAGAGTTGGTGGACGCACATGAGACGTGGATGGGCGACTACAACGCCCAGAGGCACTGGGCGCACGAGGATCGTAAGGACAGCTGCCACAGCCCGGAAGCGGTGCTGGGCTTCTACACTGGTGTCCGTTACCATCTCGAAGATTTGCAGCGCTCGTTCTTCGAGACGCGCTTCGCCCGCGTCCTCGATGCTTTGGGATATGCGCGGCTTATGCACTGGCGCATCCTGGGTCACGAGGGACTTGCCCGTAGGGATGTTGCTTTGTGGCTCTCAAACGACGTTCTAACGGTAGCGTACGCGGGCGAGACTCTATCTCGCTATGGGGTCCAGTACCAGTCCGGCAGCGGAGGACGAGCCGGCAAGCTCTTACAGGTCAGGAGCCCGGAGCTATTTGAGACCGTCCATCACCTGCCTCAGCCAAGGCTATTCGACCTGGAAGAAACCCTGGGTAACGGCTGGCTGAAGGCCTTGAGACTTGAAGACTACGCCCGGAGAAATCCCTATGGTCCCCAGATGCTGCAGGAGGTGCTCTTTCCCTACCTAGACGCTCTCTAGACTTCAGGATCAATCCGGTATTCTGCATTGTAATGGGTGTCATGACAGTAGCGGCGTACCGTAAGGGCTGCTGGTACTATTCTGACCGTGCATCCCCAGACACCTCCGGAACCGGAAGAGCCAGAACGGCGGCCCGCCTCAGATCACCTCTTCGGAAAGGGAACAGTGGTCGCCCTGCTCGCGTGGGGCCTGATCGTTCTGGCCTTCTCCGCTGGCGGCCTCGCCGACGTCACAAACCTGTGGTGGTTGGTGCTGCTCTTCGGACTGGCCGCCCCTGTTGTTCTGTTGGCGGTGCGCTACCGGACCTTGGGAAACGGAGCCGTCGGTGGCGCGAGGTGGGCAGAGCGAGAGTTGCTCTTAGCCCTGCTCGAACACGGCGAACTGACGCCCACCGCAGCGGCGATGCTTACACCGCTCACGGCCGCCGAGGCCGCGAAGACGCTGGAGAGGCTCGCGGGCGAAGGACATCTGGAGGCGAGGGCGCGCGAGGGTGCCATCTCCTACGCCTTGCGCGAAGGTGACCTGCGCAGCATTTTGGGCCCAGAGCCGGAGACTCCCGCGGAGGCCCCCGAGAACGAGCGCTTCGCAACGCGGCCTACCGAACGGCCTACCGATCCTCTCTCAGATCCCTTGACCGACCGGGAACTCGCGGTCTTGCACCTCGCAGCGGCGGGTCTCACCAACAAAGAGATCGCCAAAAAATTGTTCTTGGCTGAAGGCACGGTAAAGGCCCACGTGGCGGCTGTGTACAGGAAGCTAGAGGTTCACTCCCGCGCCGAGGCTGTCTCCAGGGCGGCGGACCTGGATCTGCTATAACGATCTCTTCTAACAAATTTATCTAAACGGGTTTATCCGAACGGGTTTCTTTGCAACCGGGTTTCTCTAGTTCTGAGCAGAAGCCGAGCTTTTTCGTAAAGGACGTGTTCACAGAAACAACCCAGGGTTAGAGAGGGGTTAGGCTGTCCGGCCGATGACACTAACCCCGCATTGGCCTTACCTTCTGAGGCGCAATCGCAAGCAAGCGCAGTAAGGAGGTATCCGGGAATGCAGAACATACGAGAGAGAATGAAACGACGCCCCGTCGGATGGTTCTTTACCCTCGCGATGGTGGGAAACGTGTTGGTGGTCGCAACCCTCGTGTTGAGCGGGGCGCTCGCGCCCCTTGAGGCGGCCATCCAGACCCATTTCGGAGGGGTGCAGAGAACCGACTTCATCTCGGCTTTCCGGCTCGCCGTCGAAGCCCCGCAGGCCATACCCGGCATCCTACTCTCTATCCTGCAACCCCTCACGCCGGACATAGCAGCCTTCCTCGTGGCGGGGCTCGCCTTCGGGCTGGTCGGGGTGAAGAAGCTCGTCCGAGGCTACCGTTTCTGGAGCGCCGAGGTCGGATGGCGGCAGGGGCTCAAAGTGTGGGGAGTCATGATCCTGACCTTCGTTGGCATGTCTCTCGCGACGGCCGCCCTCGACGCGCTGTTCATGCCGCGGGGTACCTGGGAGTGGGATCTCAATATCTTTACGTGGGCCTTTCTGGCTGTACTGTTCGTTTCCCTGTTCCTCGACATAGGCGCGGCAACCGAAGAGACGGGTTGGCGCGGCTTCGCCCAACCCATTTTGCAGGGTCGCGTGTCGCCGCTGGCGGCGACGCTCATCATAGGCCTCGTCTGGGGCATCTGGCACTTCCCCGCGAGGCCGGACATTCTGTTAGGCCGGTACGGCCTGGAGGGCGGCGCCTTTCTCTTGGGAATCCTTACGGTACGCTTCATGGTCCTCTCCATCGTGATGGCCTACTTCTACAACCGGGCGGGCGGCAGCACGCTCATCGCCATCGGCATGCACGGGCTGCACAACGACACGGTGGGCTTGATGGGTCGGATCACGGGCGAGGGTCTCGCGCCCTATGTAACCTCCGAGCTAGCGCTACTTGCCCCCATCACGGTCGTTGCCGTGTGGCTGCTGATCCGCACCCGGGGCAGACTGGGTCTTGGCAAGTCTTCTGAAGAGCGCGCGACGCAAGAAGTTACCCCTGCGCCGGGCCGGAACACGGCATGATTAGGGACTAGCCGAATAAGGTCCCTGCCAATAACGAGAACGCCAAGATCAGAAAGGAAAAGCATGCGCGATCCGTTCAGACAAGAGAACCCGAGAGAGATTTCGATATCCGAATCACGGAGAGAAGTGCAAGAGGCGGAGCGGAGAGTCAGGCAAGCGGAGCGGAAAGTAGAGGAGGCCGAAAGAGAGCTCGAACGGGCGGAGCAGGAACTGGAGGAAGCAGAACGTAAATTCGAGGAAACAGAATCCGAGCACGACCGTTGAACTTCTTTCGCTGTTTCTGCCAGCTTCGTGGCACCCCGGCGTAACAGGGTTTATGTCCTAGTTTGAGGCCCGCCACAACCTCGCCCGCGAACTCTTCCACGGCGACCGGGGTCGGGTGAGGAAACGCTACCGAGAGGGCCAGGAGGACCAGCTCTCGTCCCTCGGTCTGGTGCTCAACGCCGTGGCGCTGTGGAACACCCTCTACCTCGACCGGGCGCGGCCTCTCACCTCCAAGAAGAGCGGAGCGCGGAGGTCCGCCAGGAAGATCTGGCCCGGGTCTCCCCGCTCAAGCACGCGCACGTCCGCGTGCTTGGCCGCTACCACTTCCGGCTCGACGAAACAGTCGCCGCCGGCGGGCTGAGGCCGCTTCGCGACCCCACCACGATCGACGGATTCGGACCGTCTGCCGAGCTCTAGCCCCGGGTAGTCCGCTCCCGCAGGCCCCAGTTCACGACCGCTTGCCCCAGTTTACGACTACAATGCGTGTTCCTTACCGTACGTTTCCGCTCCGATGCTACTCATGGTCCAGCCCGGTCGTGTCATGGGGTCGGGTTCGCAGCCTACCTACAAGGATTTGAAACAGAATTGCACAGCGCTGTGCAATTTTGAACGCTCGAGTTCGCAGCCTACCTACAAGGATTTGAAACCCTATGTGACCGCCGACTCAACCCTCTCGGGACAGTTCGCAGCCTACCTACAAGGATTTGAAACCCGTTCTCGCAGATGATGCGGACGTGGTCGCCGTCGCCGTTCGCAGCCTACCTACGATGGTTCAAGGCGTTGCCAGTGTCCGGCGCGAGGGCATCAGCGGTCGAGGAAGGCGAGTGAGATCTCGGGTACGTAGGTGACTATGAGAAGGGCGAGGAGCAAGACGAGGGCGCTCGGGATGGCGGCTTTCGCCACGCGCAGGACGCTCATCCCGCTCATCCCGCTCGCGACGAAGAGGTTCAGGCCGAGAGGCGGGGTGACCATTCCTATCTCGAGGTTCATCACGATGATGATGCCGAGGTGTATCGGGTCCACGCCCAGCTCGATGGCTACGGGGAGGAAGATGGGAGCGAGGATGAGGATCGCGCTCGAAGTCTCCATGAAGCAGCCCGCGATGAGCAGGATGACGTTCAGGATGAGCAGGAACGTCCACTTGTTGAGATCCGCGTCGAGGAAGAGGTCTGCGACCTGTCCCGGTATCCTCTCTGAGGTCAGGACGAACGAGAAGAGTATGCCGTTGGCGATGATGAACATGACCATCGCCGCCGTCCTCGCGGAGCTTACGAAGATTTTAGGCAGGTCTTTTGGTCCTATCTCCCGGTAGACGAAGAGCGAGATGACGAGGGCGTAGAACACCGCCGCTCCCGCCGCCTCCGTCGGGGTGAAGATGCCGCCGTAGATGCCGCCGAGGACGAACGCCGGGAGCAGCAAACTCAGGAAGGCGTCCCGGAAAGCCCGCAGACGGTCGCCCCTCGTCATCTGTACGGCGTTCTCGCCTGCGCCGAGGTTGCGCCGGCGGGAGATGAAGATCACGAGCCCGAGGAGCATCAACCCGGCCATGATGCCTGGCAAAACCCCGGCTATGAACAGGTCGCCGATGGACTGCTCGGTAACGATGCCGTAGATGATCAGGGGGATAGACGGCGGGATGAGGATGCCGAGGGAGCCGGAGGTCGCGATGGTCCCGGTCGAGAACTCGCGCCCGTAGCCGTTCCGGATCATGGATGGTATCAGGAGCGTCCCGACCGCGACCACGGTCGCCGGGCTGGAACCGGAGATCGCCGCGAAGAACATGCAGCTTATGACCGCCGTCATGGCGAGCCCGCCCCGGAAACCCCCGACGACGGAGTTGGCCGCCGCGATGAGCCGCTTCGAGATCCCACCCTGGCTCATGAGGTTCGCCGCCAGAACGAAGAACGGGACCGCCATCAGCGGGAAGTTGTTCAGGGCGTTGAAGAGCGTGTCGGGCGGCTGAGAGAGCGGGATCGTCGTGAAGTAGAAGAAGTACACGAACGTGGTCAGACCGAGCGCGATGGCGACGGGCGCCGACGAGAGCAAGAGCGTGAACAGGACCACGATCAAGGCTATGGTCGCAGCCGTCATGCATCACCCCGGTTCTGGTCGTCTCGGTTTCGGTCGTCTCGGTTTCGGTCATCACGGTTCTGGTCGTTGCGATCCTGTTCGTCCGGTCCGGCAGCCCCGGCGATCTCGTCTTCGAGCCCCAGTTCCTCGGCCTCGCCGACGAGCGCGTTCCGTTCAGCCTCCGGGAAGGTCTGGCGTCCCCGGGCGGTTCGGTAGACGATCTCGAGCGCGCGCAGGAACATCAGCGTGAGCCCTATCGGGAGGGCCAGCTCCACGACCCACAGGGGCGCGCCGAGGGCGGGCGTAACCGTGTTCTGGGCCGCCGGTTCGAGGATCAGGACCCACGAGTAGTAGCCGAAGATCGCACAGTACACGAGCGTCACGAGGGCGCCGAGGAGCCTGAAGAACCACTTGCCCCGCTCGCCCAGGAACACCGGCAGGATGTCCACGTTGACGTGCTCGTTGTGCCGGAGCGTCACCACCGCCCCGATGAAAGTCGAGAAGACGACGAGGTAGATCACGGCCTCCTGCGCCCAGAAGATGCCCGCGCTGAAGACGTACCTGAGTATCACCGAGATTATCGTCAGGCCGACCGCCGCCGCGAGCGTACCCGCGGCGAGGGCGTCCTCTACACGGCTGAGAACCCTATCGAAGCCAGACATTTTCCCTCCGACCGTCTCGCCTACTTGATCCGGCTGCTACTTACTGACCCTGCGCTTCTTCCCTTTCAAGGAGCTCCTGGATGATATCCTCGCATATAACGTCCGAGTACTCTTCCCAGACGCTCGGCGCGACCTCGTCCTTGAACGCCTGCCGCTCCTCGTCCGTCAGCTCGATGATCTCGGTCGAACCTTCTTCCTCTATGACCTGAAGCGCCTCGTCGTTGACCTCTTCGGCGATCTCCCGGTTGTAGGCGCTCGCCTCCTCGGCCGACTCGTCCACGACCTGCTTGAGGTCGTCGGGGAGCGACTGGTAGAACTCTTCGTTTATCGTCAGGACGTAGCCGATGTAGCCGTGGTTCGAGACGGTTATGTAGTCCTGGACGGTGTGCATGTTCTGGCTCTCGATGTTCGAGTACGGGTTCTCCTGCCCGTCTATGACGCCCTGCTGGAGCGCGTTGTAGACCTCGGCGAAGGCGAGCGGGGTCGCGTCCGCGCCCCAGGCCCTGAACTGGCTCCTAAGGACGTCCGAGGGCTGTATCCTGAACTCGAGCCCCTGAAGGTCCTCGGGGCTCCGCATCTCGTTGTCGGACGAGAGCTGCTTGAGGCCGTTGTCCCAGAGGCCGAGCACCCGGATGTTCCTGTCGCGCAGGTCCTGGTTCTCGAAGATAGCCTGCCCCACGTTCGTGTCGGGCGAGGCGACCTCGGGAATCTCATCCACCGAGTCGAAGATGAACGGCAGGTCGAGGACCTGTATGGCCGGGGCGATGGTCGTGAACTTGGCCGTCGCCGGGGCGAGCATCTGCACGGAGCCGGACTGAAGCGCCTGAAGCTCGTCCTCGTCCCCGTAGAGCTCGGAGTTCGGGTAGATCTCGACCGTTATCCTGCCCTCGGACCCCTCCTCGACCAACTCCTTGAACCTCTCGGAGGCCATCCCCTTCGGGGTCTCCGGCGTAACGACGTGCGAGAGCCGGATGGTGAAGTTCTCGCCGCCTTCGCCACCGCCTCCGCCACCACCCCGCGCCCCACACGCTACGCCTACGACGAGCAATACCGCGATCAGCGCCGTAAGCGACGCCGAGCGCCCGAACCTCGAAAAATGCTTCAAGACGATCTCCTCTCCCTCTCGTTTCTCACTGTGTTCTTCCCATGCCCTGCAGGCGCCCCACGCCCCTGCCGTATCCCCGTAACGGAGCCCGACCGGCCTACGTACCCCTCACCGTATGCCGATTTCGACCCGTACTTCTAATACATTAGTCCGTACAATACAGAATTTCCGGTCGTTGCGTGCGGGACGGTGAAAATAGTCGCTGTCGCGGCGGGTTCGCGGCCCGACCGGAGAGGAAGCGGGGCCGGGATATGGCTAATATGTGCGGCATGGTTTCGAACGGTCTTCTGGCTCATGCATACACGGACGGCGCATCGCGGGGGAGGCGCGGTCCCGGCGGATACGGCGTCGTGCTGGTCCGAGACGGCCACACTACCGAACTCAGCGGTGGCGAGCCGGACACGACCAACCAGCGGATGGAGATCACGGCGGCCTGTATCGCCCTCGAAGCGCTCGATGCGGGCTGCGAGGTGACGATCTTCTCCGACTCTTCCTACCTCGTCAACTGCATGAGGCGTCGCTGGTACGAGCAGTGGCTTGCGTCCGAGTGGATGAACAGCCGCAAACGACCGGTCGCGAACCGTGACCTCTGGGAGAGGCTCCTCGCCGCCGTCGGCCGTCACCGGGGGGTGCGCTGGAAGAAGGTGAAGGGACACTCAAGGACCGACGGGCCACACAAAGCCGGAAACGACCGGGCCGACGAACTCGCCGTCTCAGCGAAGACGCGTTCAAGCCCCCACCAGAAGGCTACCGGACAGCCCGACTCCAACCGACGAGTACCCGCTAGCCCGAGATGACACACGCCTCCGAAACCAGCGCGAGGCTCGCGATCCCGGATGACGAGACAACGCCGGGATCGCGACGGCGGCGGCGTATCCGCCGACCCCGGGCGAACTAGGCGGCGGGGTATCGATTTACGTCGGCTGGTGGGTCGTAATCGCTACGTTTTGCGGGGATGTTCTGCGGGGATGCTCACCGGGCGTGTACCCTGATCCCGTGCCAGGAGTTGTTGGCGTATCCCCGGTGGTTCCAGATCCCGGCCGCGCTCTCCGGCTGTACGTTGGCGGAGGAATCTACCGCCCGGACCACGAGGTCGTGCGCCCCGGCTCCGGCTTCTATCTCCGTCTCCCAGAACGTCCACGTCCACGGGTCGTTTCTGCCCTCACCGAGCCGCGCCTGACGCCACGTAGCGCCGCCGTCGGACGATACGTCTACCCTCGCTACCCGGCGGCCACCGCCCGCCGTCGCGTAGCCCCGGACGGTCAGGGTTCCCGCCCCTAGCGAGGCTCCGTCCGGTGGCTCGCAGATAGCGGAGTTGACCAGGGCTTCATCCAGAGGGATGCCCTCCTCCGGCCTCGCGGTCTCTTCGGCTACGTTCGGGGCGTAGAGCCTGTAGTCTCTGGCCTGATAGTAGTTCTCCGAGGGCGTCTCCCGCAGCTCTATGTTAGAGAGCCACTTGACGCTCCTCGCCCCGGTATAGCCCGGCACGACCACCCGGAGCGGTCCGCCGTGTTCGTGCGGAAGCGGCCCGCCGTTCATCCCGTAGGCCAGCAGAACCTCGGGGCCGAGGGCTTTCTCTAGCGGGATCGAAGCCCCGAAATGCCCGCTCTCCCCCTCGTGGCCCTCGACCTCGTCGAAGGACTCGAAGGCCACGTAGCGAGCGCCCTCCTTCACACCGGCCAGGGCGAGGATGTCCCGGAGGGGCACGCCGGTCCAGCTCGCGTTGCCGACGGCCCCGGCTCGCCAGGGCGTCTCACCCGGGATGTCTTTTACCGAGATCATGCCCTCCCGGCGATTGCCCGCGCACTGCAGCGTCGCGGTGACCGCAACCCCCGCCCGGGGCATGCTCCAGATCTCCTCCCCGGAAAGCTCCAGAATTTCATCCACGAGCCCCGACACCGAGAGACGGTACGCCCCGGCGTCGAACTCCGGGAACGGCGAGTGGTTGCGCGAGAAGAACAGCCCGGTCGGCGTGATGAAGCTCTCTCGCAGCGCCCCGACCCGGGTCTCCGCGTTCGACGGGCTGCCCTGGTGGACGATCATCTCCGGGCGATCCTTCGAAGGCTCCAACGCGGTCTCACCCACCTCTCGTTCTGATCCTCGTCGACCACGCCGCGTGTTTGCTCGCCGTTACCGTTCTTGCGGCGGCCCGGCTCCCGATGAGGCGCCTCTAGGCGCCGTCTCGCTATTTGGTGAGGGCTCCGAGCAGTTCCTTGCACGCTTCCTCACACCGTCGGCAGGCCTCGGCGCAGAGGCGGCAGTGCTCCATGCTCTCGGCGTGGCCCTCGCACTCTTCGGCGCAGATACCGCATGCTTTCATGCAGGCCTCCAGCACCACGGGGCCCATGCCGGGATCACCGGCGAGTTCCCGGGACATGATCCTCCCCGTCGCCGCGCAGACCTCCGCACACGCGAGGTCGAGCCTGATGCACGCGACGAGCGGGGCTTGATCCCTCTCCCCCACACAAGCGTCGGCGCACGCGATGCAGGCCTGCTCGCAATCCAGACAGGCCTCGATGCAGGCCGCCACGACCTCAGCCTCGACCGGCACCGTGCCGGGGGAGTTCTCCAGCATATCCCTTGCATAACTCAAATCTGCTCTCCTTCGCTCTCCTTGATTATGTTCGACTGCAGTAGGGCAACACCTTCTTCCAGCGACCCCCCCGCAGCCGCCGGACGAACCCTATCCTCCCCTTGCGTCATCTCCGTGGCTCAGGTCCGGGGTGGAGCCGGGGTCACGCGTTCCGGTATCCGAAAGAACCTCCGGCTCTTCCACGAAGGCCAGAGCCGCGTCGAGGTCGTGTCCGCTTGCATCCTCGCTCAGCCCGAGCCTCGTAGCCAGGGTCTCGTGCAGAGACTCATCGGAGAGGCCGGCAACCTCTTCGCTCATCACCGACA
>JBPCNU010000163.1:0-8902 GCA_051000975.1 Rubrobacter sp. | reverse complement strand
AACCAGCGGCTTCTGGACGAGCATCTGGAACAGCCCCACGTCAGGAACTGGCAGGCCAGACTCGACGAACCCTCCGAGGGCGGGGTCGAGATCTCGACCCTCCGCCTGGTAAGCGCCCTGACCTCCGGCACCGCCGGGCAGGGATAGCGGCATGCCGGATTCCAGCGACGAGAAGACTCCGGCTCTCGGGCGCGAGACGCGAGGCCCGATAACGGCGAAGCAGCTGGACACCGTACCCTGGCGGCACCGGGGCGCGGACGCCACCGTCGAGTTCACAACCAGCGAGCTCACGGCGATCTGTCCCGTGACGAATCAGCCGGATTTCTACAGTCTCAAGGTCCGCTATCGGCCCGATGAGTGGCTCCTCGAGTCGAAGGCGATGAAGCTCTACCTCTGGGGCTTCCGGGAGAGAGGGGCCTTCGCCGAAGACCTCGCCGCCACGCTCCTCGAGGACCTCGTAGCGGCGTGTCGGCCCGTTTGGATGGAGGTAGACCTGACCCAGCAGGTCCGGGGCGGGATCGAGATTCGCACCCTCGTCCGCCATGCCGGATAAGAACGGAACGACGAAACCTCTAACCGAAGCATCTAATCGGTTAGATGCTTCTCGAAGAAGGCGTTGACCCGCCGACAGTATGACTCGCGGTCCCTGTAGTACGAGCCGATATGTCCGGCGCCGGGGACCAGCCAGAGTTCCTTCGGTTCCCCGGCGAGGTCGTACATGCGCCGGGAGTCTTCCGGGGCGGTTACGGTGTCTTCTTCGCCGTGGATGAAGAGGATGGGGCGGGGTGCGACGCGAGGGACTGCCCCAGCTGGCTCGACCTCCCCCGGTTCGTAGTCGAGAAAGCGGCTCGCCAGCGCGAAGGCCGGATATTCCAGCGGCCCGACGTAGTCTCTCAGGCGAGCGCGGAGCAGGGCCGTTTGCGAGGCGAACGGCGAATCCACGACCAGGGCCTCTATCCGGTCGTCTTCGGCGGCGACCATGATCCCAACCGCCCCGCCCATCGAGTACCCGATGACGCCGAGCGGCAGCTCTTTTGAGCGCGACTTCGCGTACCCGACGGCGGCCTCTGCGTCGAGCCTCTCGTAGTATCCGAGCGAGACCGTCTCGCCCTCCGAGTCGCCGCGGCCCCGGTTGTCGAAGAGCAGAACGTTCGCGCCGCCCCTCCACAGAGCCGCCGAGATACCGAGGACGTGGTGCCGCGCGCTGTTGTAGCCGCAGAGCGCGACGACCGTGCGCCGGGCCCCGGGGTTCGGGAGCCACCAGCCTTTCAGCTTCAAGCCATCGGCCGTGACGAAGGAGATGTCCCTGTAAGAAATGCCGAGTTCCCAGGGGGTGAGGAACTGCGTCTCCGAGGGTGACGGGGTGATGAGTCGCCGGGCCGCCAGCCCAGCGAGAAGGACGGAGCCTCCGGCCACGAGGGAAGAGGCGAGCAGGGCACCCGCCGTCAGGCTCCGCACACCGCCGAGCGTATCGCCGTGACCGCCGAGGCGGAGGGCGTTTATAGGCCTGGTTTTGATCCGGGTTACGTCCCGGCTGCGTATCTTCACCCGAGGTATGTTAGATCAGTGTGTCGGATCATGCTCGGCGGGTGCACAGCAAATTTCGTTCGTCATAATGAAGCAGTAGTGGAGTAAATCGAGATTTTCAGGAGGGCGCGAAACGTCATGGATACCAGGGAGGCCCGAGGCACTACTACCGGTGGCCAGCAGAAAAAACTCGCGGTGAACGAGACGCCGCCGGGGCAGTGGGCTATGGAATTTGCGGGCATCCTCGTCTTCGCCGGGCTCTCCGGGCTTCTCGCCTGGGAAATCCTCACCGGGGCGATGGCCTTCGGGTATCTGTGGCTCCTCCCGTACTCGCCGTCTGCGCCTACCTCGCCGCCGATCTCGCCTCCGGGTTTGTACATTTCACTTTAGATAACTTCGGAGACCAGGACACGCCGTTTCTGGGGCCGTACTTCATCAAACCCTTCCGCGACCATCACGTCGACCCGAAGGGCATCACCCACAACGACTTCGTGGACACGAACGGCAACAACTGCCTCGCCACTCTCCCGTCTATGCTGCTCGTTGTATTTCTCGTCCCGGTTGCCACAGCCATGTGGGGGTACCTGTTCGGGACGTTCTTCCTGTTCCTGTGTTTCGGTATCTTCCTGACCAACCAGTTCCACAAGTGGGCGCACCTCGAAAACCCGCCGGGCTGGGTCGCCGCCATCCAGCGGACGGGTGTGATCCTCTCTAAAGAACCCCACGACATCCACCACGAAAGCCCCTACGACACTTACTACTGCATCACCGTCGGGGTGTGGAATCCGATCTTCGACCGCTTCAACCTCTTCGAGCGGCTCGAACGCTTTATCCGAAAGACCGTCCCCGGAACCCACCCCGAACTCCGCTCCGAGCGTGAGGGCGCGCTGAACGAGACCCGGCAGGTCAGCTAGAGATAAATCGGTCAGTTCAGCCGTCCGTAAAGGCGGGCTCTAGCCGACGACCTCGATGTCGGTGGTGTCCACCTCCAGAACGCCGTCGAGGCCGAGGATCTCGGCCTCCAGAGCGTCGAGGTCTTCCTGGCTCTCGATGCTCCCGGAGAGCGCGATGACGCCGTCTCGGGACGAAGCGACCGCCAGCTCCGTATCCGAGAGTACCTCGAGCAACTCCTCTACATCGTCCTCGACGGTCTCGTTGTCCTTGAGTGCGGGGTCTACCTGCGCCTCGCCGGTCTCCGGGTCCACGTAGACGTCGTTCCTCGGGTAGCCGGAGTCCGGGGTATCGGCCTCGTCCTGCCAGTCCTCGCGAGCGACCTCCGCCGGGGGCATCTGCTCGTCTTCCTCGTCAGGAACGGTTGCGAACTGCCCCTCCGTCCCGGTGTCGTTGGGGCCGCTGTCTATGACCTCGGACGGTGCGTAGCCCTCCGGCTCTACCGCGTCTTCGGTGTGATCCCCCGGTTCTTCGTCCGAGCGGTCGGCGTGGAAGGTGGCGAAGTCCGCGTCTTCGTCGGCCTCTATCGCCGTCACGGGAACCTCGAACTTCTCACCGCCCTCCGATTCGACGATGACGTGCGTCGCAGTATTCGTCTCCTCGTCCATTACGACCCCCGAGATGCGCCCGACGACCTCGCCGTCTGCGCCTCGCGCCGTCATCCCGACCATGCTCTTTGCGTCCATGTTCCGCCCTTCGTCTATGAAAGATCCACTGATATCCGCTGATGTCGCCTGACTTTGTTTCCCGCGAAGGTTCGATGTTAAAAGGCGATCGCAAAAGACGCCCGGGTGAGGGTTACGAATCGAGGGTCCATTCGGCGCGCTCACAGAGTTCTGCGTAGAGGTCGCGCACCTCGCCGGAGGGATCGGCGTCGAGGAGGTCCCCGGCGTTGTATACGTGGTGGCGCAGACCACGAATCACCCGCGAGCGGACGAGCGAGATCATCTGCTCCGAGGTGTGTATCCCGGCGAAGTCAACGAGGCGCCGGAACTCCGGCTGCGGGCGGCGGAAGAATGATTCGTAGTGCGTGATGAGCAGTTGGCCCTCCGGGACGTTGTCGAGCAAACTCCGGTTGTAGACCTTCCAGAGGTTGAGCCCCATCCTCACCGAGGACGCCCCGCGACTTTGTATGGAGGCCGCGACCTCCAGCGGGTTTCTGACCGAGGCGACCACCCTGAGGTCTGGAGCGAGGTCGAGCCAGAACGGGACCGTCAGGCAGGCGCGGGGGTCCTTCCAGCCCCAGACCCCCGGATGACCGAAGCCGCCCATCAAGCTCCGCGCTTCCTCCGAGACCTCTCGTATCTCGGGTCTCTCATGCCAGCCGGGGTCCAGTCCGAACGGGTAGTCCCAGCCCGCTCCGAGCGTCTGGAGCAGCTTCTCGCTCACCGCGACGAAGTCCTTGTGCTCGAAGTAGCCGTCAACGTTGTACCGGTTGGCGGCGAAGAGGTCCGATTCCTCGCCGAGGTCGAGGCCGAGCCGGTAGAGGATCTGAGCCAGGGTCGAGGTGCCGGAGCGGTGCATCCCCGCTATGCAGAGCGGCCGAGTCCTCGTATGGTTCTCCAGCGACCCCATCGCCCCCTCTGTTGGCCTCATACGTGCCTCCAACCCCTGCAAAGTCTTATGGAAAGCACGGAACGCGGATTATACGTTAGCAATGTAGAAACAGCTTCGCTTTGTTGCTGCACTTGAGTCGATTCTATAAACCCGGTATCCCGACTCCAAACACGAGAGAGGGTTAGTGTAGGATGCTCGCGGAGTCCTATAATTCGGTTTGTCTTTTATAGTTCCGGTTTGTAAGTTCGAGTGAAAATGTCAGAAATATCAGCGTCGAGATCGCCGGGGAAGAAAAATACCATGACTGAGACGAACTCGCAGAACTTCGAGCCAGAGAACTGCAGCACGCAAAACACACAACTCAAGTTGCTGGCTCTATACTCGCCACGGTTTCACCCGACACCGGAGAACGACCTCTGGTGGGGCAAGGGCTATACGGAGTGGACGAACGTCGCAAACGCGAAGCCGCTCCTTCCGGGCCACTACCAGCCGCATCTGCCCGCCGATCTCGGCTTCTACGACCTGCGTTTGCCCGAAGTGCGTAAGGCTCAGGCCGACCTCGCCCGGAGCTACGGCATCTACGGGTTCTGCTACTACCACTACTGGTTCAACGGTCGGCGGCTTCTGGAACGGCCCTTCGAAGAGGTGCTGGAATCCGGCGAGCCGGACTTCCCGTTCTGCCTCGCGTGGGCGAACCATACCTGGACGTGGAAGCGCGATCACAACCTCCAGGGTCGCCTCATGGAGCAGGAATACAGCGAGGAAGACGACCGGAACCATATCCGCTGGCTGATAAAGGCCTTCAGGGACAAACGATACATCAGGGTCGAGGGGAGGCCGATGCTCCTGATCTACTGGTCCGCCTCCCTCCCGAACCCCGAACGCACCTTCGCCATCTGGCGCGAGGAATGCGAGAGGGCCGGGGAACTCCCGCCCTACGTCGTCAAGATGGACAGCTTCGGCAACTTCGACTCACCCGAGACCTACTCCTGCGACGCGGCCACCGAGTTCTGGCCCCACTCCGTCGAGAAGATGGTCACGAGGATTCAGGAAGACCACGAAGGTTTCCGGGAGAACAAGGTCTTCGACTACCGGGAGTTCGCCCTCAAGCACCTGAAACGCCTGCACGGCTTCGACGAGAGCTTCACTCGCTTCCCGTGTATCGTGCCGAGCTGGGACAACACGGCCCGCTGGAAGTCCTCCGGCGCGCTCGTGCTGCGTGATTCTACCCCGGAGTCCTACCAGGGTTGGCTTGAGGCGATCATCGCCTGGACGACAAAGAAATACGCCTCGGACAAACAGTTCATCTTCATCAACGCCTGGAACGAGTGGGGAGAAGGCACCCACCTGGAACCGGACCTCAAGCACGGTCGGGCCTACCTCGAAGCCACGAAGGGGGCCGTCGAAGCGAACGGCTTCGAGGTGTCGACGCGAACCCCGGAGGCTGCAGGCTCCACCCACCCGCTCTCGCCCGAGAAACGATACGAGAAGCTGCTTGCAAAGTACGAAGCTCTACAGAAGCAAGTCGCCAGATACCTGGATGAAGAAGAATACTCGCCCCTCATCAAGCGAGCGGACGAACGCGCCGTGGAGCTCGAGAGCCAGTATAACAAGCTGCTCTCGCAGTTCCGTACCCTCGAAGGCAACTACAGGAACCTCCTGCGACGCTTCAACGCTCTGAAAAATTCCGTACCGAAGAACGCCCCGAAGGAACAAGAACCGAAATCAGAACCGAAGCCAGAGTCGAACTCAGAACCAAAGTCAGAGCCGGATTCAACCAATCCGGTCGGCACGGGTCTGCTTGCCCGGCTGAGATCCCGCAACAAAACCCTCGCTACACCGCTCATATACCTGGCGGATTTCGCCAAGAACGGGCTTCGCAAGCTGCTCCGCTGAAACCCTCGTAAAACCGCACTTCCAGACCCTCCAAGAAGTTCCCCGCGCCCCAATTTCGGGGAAGATAGACCTGACCCCGAAAGAGGGACGGCTGGCCTTGATCTCATCAAAGTCAGTAATAAAATATGAGCACGAAAGACTTAGATATTTGAAGAAGCGTCTTTCAGGCTACTACGAATTTGATGTGTGGAGGTTTTATATGGTTTGTGAGAACTGTGGCATCAGGCCGGCCAGCGTGCAGGTCTTCCGGCAGCAGGGTGACGGGGCGGCGACGGCTTATCTTTGCACGCACTGTGCTCGGCAGTTGGGCATGATCGGGGGCGGTGGAGGTTCGGGGGGGATGAACCCGTTCGAGATGTTGCAGAATCTCCTGCACCAGCAGAACCGACCAAGTGGCGGCAGCCTCTTCGAGGCGTTGACGCAGGAGGCACAGGGGACGATCATGCGCGCCCGGGAGTCGTCGGCCGGTACGACGTCCGAGGACGCCATAGGCACGGATCACCTCCTCGCCGGGATAGTTACCGGGGAGAACGTTGCCACGGCCGCTCTCGACCGTGCGGGCGCGGACCTCGCGGGGATGCGGGGCCGTTTCGCCGAAGGGTTCGGAGACCCCGGTGAGCGCGTCTTTGCCTTCACGCCGAGCGCGAAGCAGGCATTGCAGCTCTCGTTCGCGGCGGCGCGACAGATGGGTGCGCCGCAGGTCGGGAGCGAGCATCTCCTGCTCGGGCTTCTCGCCGAGGGAGATGGGAACGCGTACCGGATACTCCAGCAGAGCGGGGCGGGCGACGCCGACGCTCTGAGGCGGGAGATCCTCAGACTACTTCAGCAGAGAGGGGGCCAAATGGGGCCTCAGCAGGGAACACCGGATGCAGCGGGGCAGTACCCCGGCGGCGGAAACGTGGGTGGCGGTCAGCAGCCGCCGAACGACAGCAAGACACCTACCCTGGATCAGGTGAGCCGTGACCTGACCGAAGCGGCTCGCAACGGCGAACTCGACCCGGTAATAGGCCGAGCCGAGGAGATAGCTCGCGTCGTACGGATACTCAGTCGCCGCACCAAGAACAACCCGGTCTTGATCGGGGAGGCGGGCGTCGGCAAGACGGCGGTCGCCGAAGGGCTGGCGCAGCGCATCGTGAGCGAGGACATACCCGAGAGCCTGCGTGGCAAGCGAGTAATGTCGCTGGCGGTCGGGGATCTCGTCGCCGGGACGCGCTTTCGGGGGGACTTCGAGGAGCGCATGCAGCAGATGCTCAAGGAGATTCAGCAGGAAGAAAAGAACATCGTCCTCTTCATAGACGAGCTTCACACCATCGTCGGGGCTGGCGGTGCGGAGGGGTCCGTCAACGCCTCCAACATGATTAAACCGGCCCTTGCGCGAGGTGAACTCCAGGTCGTGGGCGCGACGACGCTCGACGAGTACCGGAAGTACATTGAGAAGGATCAGGCCCTTGAACGGCGTTTTCAGCCGGTCGTGGTGGACGAGCCGACGGTCGAGGAGACGGTCGCCGTCCTCTTCGGGCTGCGCGACCGCTATGAGGCGCACCACCGGGTCCGCATCTCCGACGAGGCTATAGACGCCGCCGCCGAGCTCTCCGACCGTTACATAACCGATCGTTTCCTCCCGGACAAGGCGATTGACCTGCTGGACGAGGCCGCAGCAGAGGTGAGGTTGCGCTCGACCGTCCAGCCGGTTGACTTCCGCCGCATCGAGGAGGAAATCTCGACCCTTGAGAACGCGAAAGACGAGGCGGTGCGTGGCGAGGACTACGAGAAAGCCGCCGAACACAAGCAGAAGATCGAACAACTCAAGCTGGAGTTGAACGAGCAGCAGGCCGGGTGGGCCGGACAGCGGGAATCGAACTCGCCGGAGGTCTGCAAGGAGGACATCGCCCGCATCCTGGATGAGTGGACGGGTGTCCCGGCGACGAACATCATCGAGGAAGAGGCCACGCGCTTGATGAACCTCGAAGGCGTCCTGCACGAGCGCGTCGTCGGTCAGGACGAGGCCGTAACTGCCGTCTCGGAGGCGATACGCCGTTCGAGGGCCGGGATCAAAGACCCGAAGCGTCCGGTCGGTTCGTTTATCTTCCTCGGGCCTACGGGCGTCGGGAAGACGGAGCTTGCACGCACGCTCGCCGATTACCTCTTCGGCGATGAGGACGCCATGATCCGGATAGATATGTCCGAGTACCAGGAGAAGCACACCGTCAGCCGGCTCGTCGGCGCGCCTCCGGGCTACGTCGGCTACGAAGACGCCGGGCAGTTGACGGAACGGGTCAGGCGTCGTCCGTACTCGGTCGTTCTCTTCGATGAGATCGAAAAAGCCCACCCGGACGTGTTCAACACGCTGCTGCAGGTGCTCGACGACGGGCGGCTCACCGACGCTCAGGGCCGGACGGTCAACTTCGAGAACACCGTCATTATCATGACGAGCAACGTCGGGAGCCAGCACCTCGTCTCGACCAAGCAGTTCGGGTTCACGTCCTCGGACGGCGCGGGCTTTGAGGAGACCGAGCGGCGCGCCCGCAACGCTCTGGAGCAGGCCTTCAGGCCGGAGTTCCTGAACCGGGTAGATGAGATCATCGTCTTCAAGCCGCTCTCGAAGGACGACGTGATCCAGATAGTAGACATCATGCTCGCCCGCCTGAACAACAACCTGCGCGGCCAGAACATAACCGTCGAGGTCAGCCAGACGGCCAAAGAGCTGCTCGCCGAAGAGGGCTACGACCCGAAGTTCGGCGGACGACCGCTCGCAAGGGCGATACGCCGCCTTATCGAGAACCCGCTCTCCGGCAAGCTCATAAACGGCGACTTCAAAGAAGGCTCGACCATCCTCGTTGACCGGGACGATAAGGGAAAACTCACCTTCACCGCAAAGGAGAGCGCAACTCAGTAACAAAATAACGATACATCAACACAAAAGGAGGCTCCCCGCAGACTTTCCTGCGGGGAGCCTCTCGTTGCCTTTCGG
>JBPCNU010000162.1:0-3364 GCA_051000975.1 Rubrobacter sp. | reverse complement strand
GCGTAACCGAACATCTCGGAGAGCGGGACCATCGCCCGGATGACCTGACCGCTACCCCGACTGTCCATGCCCTGGATCTGTCCGCGCCGCGAGCTCAGGTCGCCCATCACATCGCCCATGAACTCTTCCTGCATCACGACCTCTACGGCCATGACCGGCTCAAGAAGCACCGGATTCGCTCGCTTGAGAGCCTCCCGAATCGCCATGCTGCCAGCGATCTGAAACGCCATTTCGTTCGAGTCGACCTCGTGGAACGAACCGTCCACCAGCTCGACCTTGATGTCCACAACCGGGAACCCGGCGACCGCTCCCGAATCGAGCGACCCCTGAATCCCCTTGTCAACACTCGAGATGTATTCCCTCGGGATCACGCCACCGACGATCTTGTTCTCGAACGTGTAGTTCTCGGCCTCGGGGTCTTCCTGGTGCTCGACGTTGATGACGGCGTGTCCGAACTGACCACGACCACCCGTCTGCCTAACGAAGCGTCCCTCGACGTTCTCGACGCGCTTGCGAATGGTCTCGCGGTACGCGACCTGCGGCCTGCCGATGTTCGCGTCGACCCGAAACTCACGCAGGAGCCTGTCGAGGATGATCTCCAGATGAAGCTCGCCCATACCGCCGATGAGCGTCTGTCCGGTCTCCTCATCACTGTGAACGGTGAACGTCGGGTCTTCCTCGGCGAGCTTCTGAAGCGCGGCGGAGAGTTTCTCCTGATCGGCCTTCGTCTTCGGCTCGATGGCCTGGTGGATGACCGGGGCATCGAAGGTCATCCGCTCCAGAACCGGACGCTCCATGTCTTCCTCGCTCACCAGCGTGTCGCCCGTGCTAGTGTTCTGGAGGCCGATCAGCGCGACCAGTTCCCCGGCGTAGACTTCGTCACGAGCCTCACGGGTGTTGGAGTGCATCTGGAGGATGCGGCCAACCCTCTCCCGATTGTCCTTCGTCGTGTTCATGATGTACGAACCGGCCTTGAGCGTCCCGGAATAAATCCGCGCATATGTCAGCTTCCCGACGTGCGGGTCCGTCTGCACCTTGAACGCCAGCATCGAGAGCGGCGCATCCTCATCGGCGGGGCGGGTGATCTCCTCCCCGTCCTTGCTGATGCCGTGTATCGGCGGCACGTCGAGCGGACTCGGCAGGTAATCTATCGCACCGTCTATAAGCGGCTGAACGCCCTTGTTCTTGAACGCCGAACCCACGAAGACCGGGGTCATGTCGCTGCTGAGCGTCGCCTTACGAATCGCCGCCCGAACCTGCTCGACCTCGACCTCTTCCCCTTCGAGGAAGAGCATCATGATCTCCTCGTCGTAGTCGGAGATGGCCTCCAGCAGCTTCTCGCGATACTCCTCGGCAAGTTCCCGCATGTCGGCCGGGATATCTACTTCTTCCCACTCGGCACCGAGGTCGTCGAGGTAGTTGATCGCCTTCATTTCCACGAGATCCACAATCCCCTGGAACTCCGACTCCGAACCGATAGGCAACTGCACCGGTACCGCGTTGGCGTCGAGCCGATCGTTCATCGTCTCGACCGCGTTGTAGAAGTTTGCCCCGATTCGGTCCATCCTGTTGACGAACGCGATGCGCGGCACACCGTACTTGTCGGCCTGACGCCACACCGTCTCCGACTGCGGCTCGACACCCGCCACCGAGTCGAACAGCGCAATAGCACCGTCCAGAACCCGTAGCGAGCGCTCGACCTCGACCGTGAAGTCCACGTGTCCGGGTGTGTCTATGATGTTTATGCGGTGCTGTTCGGGGATGCGGCTGTGGACGCCCTCTTTTACTACGCCCCGGCCGTTCTTCCCCGAGCTTTCGAGGCCGCCCCAGAAGACGGTCGTCGCGGCGGACGTGATCGTGATGCCGCGCTCGCGCTCCTGGGCCATCCAGTCCATGACGGCATTGCCGTCGTGGACCTCGCCCAGCTTGTGGGTCAGGCCCGTGTAGAGCAGGATGCGCTCCGTCGTCGTCGTTTTCCCGGCGTCGATATGCGCCATGATCCCGATATTTCTAACCCGGCGTAGCGGGGTCTTTTTAGCCACTGATACTGCCATGATCTACTCCATCACCACCTGTAATGTGCGAACGCACGATTGGCTTCGGCCATGCGGTGCGTCTCTTCCTTGCGCCTGATGCTCGCGCCGACGTTGTCCTTCGCGTCGAGGATCTCAGCCGCCAGCCGCGCCCCCATCGCCTTCTCCCGCCGCTCGCGGGCGAAGCGGATCATCCACCGGAGAGCCAGCGTGTTGGCCCGACGCTGCGGAACCTCCACCGGAACCTGATAAGTCGCGCCACCCACCCGGCGACTGCGAACCTCGAGCCTCGGGCGAATGTTGTCCAGAGCCTGGTTCAGAACCACCGACGGGTTCTCGCCCGTGCGCTCCTCGACCAGCGAGAGGGCGTTGTAGACGATCCTCTCGGATGTGGACTTCTTGCCGTCCAGCATGATCTTGTTGATAAGCTGCTGCACGACGACGCTCCCGTAATTCGGGTCCGCCGGTATATCTCTCTTCGGTGGGGCTGCTCGCCTCGGCATCTCTCTCCTCGTCTCCTGCTAACTTCTCTGTTGCTCGCTTGCTACTTGTTCTCTACTTCTTGGTCCCGTACTTGGAGCGACCCTGCTTCCGGTCGTTCACCCCGAGGGTATCGAGCGCGCCGCGTACTACCTTGTACCGGACACCCGGCAAGTCCTTCACCCGTCCGCCACGCACCAGCACGACGGAATGCTCCTGAAGATTGTGACCCTCGCCCGGAACGTAGGCCGTAACCTCCATCCCGTTCACCAGCCTCACGCGGGCGATCTTCCTGAGTGCCGAGTTCGGCTTCTTCGGGGTCGTCGTGGAGACGCGGGTGCAGACGCCCCGCTTCTGGGGTGAGCTCTGCAACGCCGGGGTCGCTGTCTTCTTCTTCTGAAGCGTCCGCTCGGAGCGCACGAGTTGGTTCGTCGTCGGCATACGCGCCTCCATCTCATCTCTGTGGAAAAGGATTTCTACTACTAAGCTACCGCTTGTTCACGTTTCTTACCTCAAGAAACGCAATATCAGCCCAGACCGTCCCTATCTGCTATTCGTACCATCAGCATTGATAGATGATCTGAGGCCGCGACAAGTCAGTATATTACCGGAAGTCCGCTATATCAAGCTCTGGTATTGCACCCACCGCAGAGGAGCCAGAAGAAAGGGCCGGGGCGCTTTTCGCCCCGGCCCGGCGAGCCAGCGATCTGCTGCGAAGCTGCTACTTACGAAGCCGCTACCTACGAAGCCGCTATATCGAGTTCGTCCGTCTCGCGGGCGTTGTAGCCCTCGATGGTGGCCGTGAGCTTCCGGTACTTCGGGAGACCCGTAGCCGCCGGGATGAGCTTACC
>JBPCNU010000161.1:0-12124 GCA_051000975.1 Rubrobacter sp. | reverse complement strand
AGACACGGGTTCGACTGAAGTTCAGGTCGCGATATTCTCGAAGAGGATATCGCATCTAACCGATCATCTTCGCACTCACAAGCACGATTTCCATTCGCGCCGTGGGCTTCTCAAGCTCGTCGGTAAGAGGCGTCGTCTTCTGAAGTACCTTCAGAAGGAGGATGTGGAACGTTACCGCGCCCTTATCGCCAAGCTCGGACTTCGCCGCTAGCCAAATTTCCGGCGAACCGAGGCTGTTTCAGAGAAGTAAGAGGAGAAACAAAATATGCGACTAGAGATCCCAGTCGGCGAGCAGAAAATCGTGCTCGAAACCGGGAAGCTCGCCAAGCAGGCCGGCGGTTCCGTCATGGTCAGCTTCGGCGATACGACCCTGCTCTCGGTGGCGACGCGCTCGAATGGCCCGCGCCCCGGCATCGATTTCCTGCCCCTGAGCGTGGATATCGAGGAGCGGATGAGCGCGGCGGGGAAGATCCCCGGCGGCTTCATCAAGCGTGAGGGGCGTCCCTCAGAGAAAGCCATTCTTACGGCTCGTCTCACGGACAGGCCGCTAAGGCCGCTCTTCCCGAAGGGCTACCGCAACGATATACAGGTCGTGAGCACGGTTTTCGTGGCCGACCAGACGAACCCCTACGACGTGGTGAGCATGGTCGGTTCTTCGGCTGCGCTCGCGCTCTCCGATATCCCGTTCGACGGGCCTATCGGAGCCGTTCGCGTCGGACGCGACCCGGACGGTGGCTTCATCCTCAACCCGACTTACGAGCAGATCGCCGAGAGCGACCTCGATCTCGTCGTCGCGGGGACGAAGGAAGCCATCACCATGGTCGAGGCCGGGGCCAACGAGGTGACCGAGGACGTGATGGTAGATGCGCTGCTCATGGCGCATGAGGCCATTCGTGTTCAGGCCGAGGCTATCGAAGGCTGGGCCACCGAGCTCGGCAAGGAGAAGCAGCCCGTCGAGGCGCCCGCTGAGAACCCGCTGCTCTCTGACCTGCGGGCCGATCACCACAACGCCGTCAAGGACGGGCTCGTCAACGAGAGCCGCTCCGACCGGCACGAGGTCATAAACGACCTCCGGGACTCGGTGCTCGAAGGCAAGGAAGACGAGGCCGAGATCAAGCAGATCAAGGACGCCTTCCGCACCATCGAGAAGGAGGCCTTCCGCGACCTCTACATCAACGACAGGAAGCGCACCGACCTGCGCGACATGACGGAGATCCGCCCGGTTCAGGCCGAGGCCGGAATTCTTCCGAGGGTTCACGGTTCGGGGCTGTTCACGCGCGGTGAGACTCAGGTTCTCTCGTCGCTCGCGCTCGCAGACCTCGGGCTGTCGCAGAGGCTCGACACCCTTGAGCCGCAGACTCTCAAGCGTTACATGCACCACTACAACTTCCCGCCGTACTCGACGGGTGAGACTGGCCGGATAGGTACACCGCGCAGGCGGGAGATCGGTCACGGTGCCCTCGCGGAACGCGCCCTCATGGCCGTTCTGCCGGACGAAGAGACGTTCCCGTACGCGCTCAGGATCATCTCGGACGTGCTGGAGTCGAACGGTTCATCCTCGATGGCGAGCGTCTGCGGTTCGACGCTCTCGTTGATGGACGGCGGCGTGCCGATCAAAGCCCCGGTCGCGGGCGTTGCAATGGGCCTCGTCAAGGAGGGCGATGACTACGTCATCCTGACCGACATCCAGGGGCTCGAGGATCACATGGGCGACATGGACTTCAAGGTCGCCGGTACCCGGGATGGGATCACCGCGCTCCAGATGGACATGAAGATCACGGGCGTTAGCGCGGAGCTTCTGAAGGAAGCGCTCGGGCAGGCTCAGGACGCCCGGAACACGATCCTCGACATCATGCACGAGGCCATCGCGGAGCCACGCAGCGAGACCTCGGACTTCGCGCCGAGGGTAGAGGCGACGAAGATCCCGACGGACAAGATCGGCATGATCATCGGCCCCGGCGGTAAGACGATAAACGGGATGCAGGAGCAGTTCGGCGTCAACATCTCCGTCGAGGACGACGGGACGGTCTACGTCTCGGGCGTTGACGGGATCGGCGTCAAGAACGCCCTCGGCATGATCTCGAACATGACGAAGGACGTGGAGGCCGGGGAGATCTACACCGGCAAGGTCGTCAAGACTACGAACTTCGGTGCCTTCGTGGAGCTTCTGCCGGGCAAGGACGGCCTGATCCACATATCGAGGCTCGCGTCGGGCCGCGTCGAGAACGTCGAGGACGTGGTGACTCAGGGCGACATGGTGAAGGTCCGCGTTCTGGAGATAGATAAACAGAGGCGCATCTCCCTGGAGAAGCTGGAGGATTAGTTACATGACGGACCCGAACGTAAGGCAGAAGACACTCGACTCCGGCCTCAGGGTCTTCTCGGAGCCGCTCGGCGAGGCGACCAGCATCTCGCTTGGGGTCTGGATCCGGGCCGGCTCTCGCGACGAGCAGCCGAAGGTCGCCGGTATAAGCCACCTGATGGAGCACATGCTTTTCAAGGGAACCCCGGAAATGAACGCCCTGCAGGTCGCCGAGGCCTTTGAGGGTATCGGAGCTCAGGAGAACGCGGCGACGGGCGAGGAGTACACCGTGCTCTACGCCCGCTTCTTGCCGGAGAACCTGGAGCGCGCCCTGGACATCATGGCCGACATGATCCAGAACCCGACGCTCGCCGACCTTGAGCGCGAGCGCGAGGTGATCGTCGAGGAGATAAGGATGTACGAAGACAGGCCGGATCAGATGGCCGACGAACATCTCTCCTCGCTGATCTTCCACAACGACTCGCTCGGGAGACCGATAATCGGCTCCGCAGAGACGGTGCGCGGTGTTGACCACGACACCCTCTCGGGCTTTCACGACGAGACATATAATACCTCAAATGTCTTCATCATCGGGGCCGGTAAGCTCGACTCGGACGAGTTCGAGAAAATGGTGGCCGACAAATTCGCGAAGCTCCCGACGGGCAAGCCGTTCGTTCGCGAGGCGAGGCCGGAGGTTCCAGTAGACCGCTTCTTCTACAAGGAGAAGGAGAGCGAGCAGTACCATGTCTCCATCGGTTCGCTCGGTATCCCGTCGGCGAGCGAGGACCGGTTTGCGATGGCGTCGCTGAACAACGTGCTCGGGGGCGGGATGTCGAGCCGACTGTTTCAGGAGGTTCGGGAGAAGCGCGGCCTCGCGTACGCGGTCTTCTCGTACCATCAGGGATACTCGGATACCGGCGCATCGAAGATGTATGTAGGTTCGACGACGGGGAACGTGGAAGAAGCGGTGAAGGTCATCGCGGATCAGGTCTACGGTCTTCAGGAGGCGAAGGTGACGGACGAGGAGCTTGCGCGCACCAAGCAGCAGCTCAAGAGTTCGACCTTGCTCGCGCTCGAAAGCACCGCCGCGCGGATGAACCGCATCGGGCGGAGCGTCATAAACGAGAGCGAGCTTCTGACGCCGGAGGAGATCTCCTCCCGCATCGAAGCCGTTACCGCAGACGACATCCAGCGTCTCGCGAAGAAGCACCTGAAATTCGAAAACATGTACCTCGCCGCCGTCGGGCCGGAAGGACTCGACCTCGGCAAGTACCTGGGCAAGAACTAGCCGGATCAGAAAAAGTCACAGAGTCACAGACAGACAAGAAAATAAGCTACCAAACACGGTGCCGCCGGCTCTCGACCAGATGAGTCGAGCCTGCGGCTTCGCTGTTTTCAGGAGGTAATACAGACTTTTGTTGGAGAAAAATACCTTGCAGGTCATACCCCTCGGAGGACTGGGGGAGATCGGCAAGAACATGACCGCCGTGCGTGGTTCGGGGGGGATAGTCCTCGTGGACTGCGGGATGTCGTTCCCGGACGAGGAGATGCCGGGGATAGACCTCGTTCTGCCGGACTTCACGTATCTCAGGGAGAACGCGAAGGAGCTTCGGGCAATCCTCGTCACGCACGGCCACGAGGACCATGTAGGGGCGATTCCATACGTCCTCCGGGAGATGAACGTTCCCGTTTACGGGACGAGGATCACGCTCGGCCTCATTCGCAGCAAGCTCCAGGAGTTCGGCATAAAGAACGCTGACCTTCGCGAGGTAGTGGATAACCAGCGCGTCCGGGTTGGCAGTATGAACGCAGAGTTCATCCACGTCAACCACTCGATACCGGGTGCCACGGCTATCGCCCTGCGAACCGGGGCGGGTATGATCGTCTTCTCGGGTGACTACAAGATAGACTTCACGCCCATCGAGGGGCCGCCGATGGACCTCGGACGCTTCGCGGAGCTCGGTCGTGAAGGCGTTCTGGCCTACTTTGGAGACTCGACGAACAGCGAGCGTCCAGGATACATCCCCTCGGAGCGTACCGTCGCGGCGACCATGAACCGGGTCTTCGACGACGCGCGGGGCAGGATCATCGTTGCTTCGTTCGCCTCGCATCTGCACCGGGTGGCACAGGTCGTGGAGGCCGCCAAGAAGCACAAGCGGCTCATCGGCCTGACGGGCCGCTCGATGGTCAGGAACGTCGGGATCGCCCGCGAACTCGGGTATCTCGATATTCCGGATCAGATGCTCGTCGAGCAGAAGGACTTCGCGAGCATCCCGGACAAGGATATCGTTATCCTGACGACGGGATCTCAGGGCGAGCCGCTCGCCGGACTCTCGCGGATCGCCGCGGGGACTCACCGCTCGGTCGGAGTTGGTGACGGAGATACGGTCGTGATAGCCGCCCACCCGATCCCCGGCAACGAACGCGGCGTCTCGCGCACCATAAACGGTCTGATGGAACGCGGTGCGAACGTTCTCTATAGTCCGCTTCAGGCGGTACACGTCTCGGGGCACGCCGCTCAGGAGGAACAGAAGCTCGTCCTGACGCTACTGAAGCCGAAGTATCTCGTCCCGGTCCACGGTGAGTACCGGATGCTCAGGCACCACGCCGAGACCGCGAAATCGCTCGGCATCCCGGAGAAGAACATCTTCATTCTTGAGAACGGGAGCCGCATAGAACTCAAGGACGGCAACGTCAAGCAACTCAAGAACGTCTCGGCGGGGATGTTCCTCGTGGACGGCGGCGGGCTCGCCGACACGACCGAGTCCGTCATGCGCGACCGGCAGCAGCTCTCGGGCGACGGTATGTTCATCGTCGTGGCGAAGATCAACTCCAAGACCGGCGAGCTACTCGGCCCGCCCGACGTGATGAGCCGGGGCTTGATCGACCAGTCAACCGCCAACGGTCTCATAGACGGCTCTGTGAAAATAGTCACCAAAACCCTGAACCGTACCGCCCAGCGCAAGATAACCGACTGGGGACAACTGAAGAACGAGATCCGTCGCGACCTCTCCTCCTACCTCTCTCAGAAAACCCGCAAACGGCCCATGATCCTCCCCCTGATAGTAGAGGTTTAAGCCTGAAGTAGACCCTACATGTTGTGCCTGATGTTCCGGTAGAGGTTGATGCGCTAGACTCCACAGCATGGCTACGAGTAAACGCGCACCGTCCGGTGCATCAGGCAAAGGCAGTAAGGCCTCCGGTTCCGGGAAGCCGGCTTCGTCCCGGGGGTCTGGCTCGCCGAAACCCGGCGCTTCCAAGAACTCCGGGAAGGCAGCGGCCAGGTCGAGCCAGCCGAAGCTCTCTGAGAGAGTCGCGGCGTTCGGAGAGCGGGTTCCGGTCGAAGTCGTCGGCCTGATCCTGCTCGCTACAGGGCTTTTCCTGACGGCTTCGTTCCTGACCGGGATGGGGGCGTTCCTCGGTGACGGGGGGAGGTTCGTGGTTACGCGGCTCTTCGGGGTTGTGGGCCTCGCACTCGCCCCGGTTCTGATCTTCGCAGGGTTCTTCCTGCTCATTCGCCGGTTCTCGTGGAAGCGGGCCGCCGGGGTCACGCTCATATTTCTTGCCCTCTGCGCGACGTTTGCAGCGAGGCTCCCCGAGCCGGAATGGTTCGTCTCCGCAGCCTATGCCGGGGCCGGTGGCCTCGCCGGGAGCGGGATATACGCCGGGATATACAGCCTAGCGGGCGTGATCGGGGTGGTCGTCTTACTTGCCTTGATGTATCTCTTCGGGGCGTCTCTGGTCTCAGGTGTAGCCCTCGCTACCGCGTTTGCCTCCATTCGACAGGGTTCGACCGGTATCTCGGGACGTCTTTCCGGCTACGCCGAAGAGACGCGCAGGAACCGCACCGAGCGCGCCACCCTCAGACTCAGAGAAACAGAGGAACTCGAGGAAGCGGAGCAAGACCCGCAGAACGGCGAAGCGTCAGCCGGAGAGCTCGTCGTCGAGCAACCGGAGAGTCGTAAGTCGAAGGTCGGCAGGAATTCCCGATCCCAGCGCAGGCATCAGGATGTAGAAGAACTCTACGCCGAACTCGAAGACGGCCTGGTACACGGCGACACACCCATACCGCCTGTACCGGAGCCTGAAGAAGCGAAGGTCGAGGAGGATTCATTCGAGGTGATCCTCCCGAAGAAAAAGCGCGAGGAGCAGCCCGTCGGGATGGAGCGAGAGATTGTGGCCGGAGAGTACACGCCGCCGCCGTTCTCGCTGCTCGAACTCGGCACGGAGATAGAGGATCACGACGCCGGGGAGACGAGCCGTCGTTTGACGCAGGCTCTCGCAGACCTCGGGGTCGAGGCGACGGTCGTGCGAGCGGTCGTCGGGCCCCGGGTAACGCGCTACGAGCTGCGACTCGGGAGCGGGGTGAAGGTCGGGAAGATAGCGAACCTCCAACAGGACATAGCCTATGCGCTCGCGGCCACGGAGGTTCGGATACTCGCACCGATACCGGGGAAGAGCGCGGTCGGGGTAGAGGTGCCGAACCTTCGCCCGGCGAAGGTGACGCTCGGGGACGTCTTCGAGGAGTACCCCGAACACAACGACTGGGTACTCCCGGTCGGGATGGGGAAGGACATCGCCGGGAGGCCGGTCTTCATGAACCTCGCGGAGATGCCTCACCTGCTCGTAGCGGGTACTACGGGCAGCGGGAAGAGCGTTATGCTGAACGGTATGTTGACCTCGCTCCTCATGACGACCGACCCGAGGCGCGTGAAGATGGTCCTCATAGACCCGAAGCGGGTCGAGATGGCCCCGTTCGCGAGGATTCCGCATTTGATCACCCCGGTCGTAACGGACGTGAAGAAGGCTGCAAACGCCCTTGCGTGGGCTGTCGCGGAGATGGAGCGGCGTTACGAGGTTCTGGAGAAGCTCGGGGTGCGGTCGCTCGACGGCTAAAACGCGAAGGCCGAGACGGAGATGCCCTACATCGTCATCGTCATAGACGAGCTCGCTGACCTGATGATGACGAGCGGGGCAAAGGTCGAGGACGCGGTGATCCGCATCGCTCAGAAAGCGCGAGCGGTAGGGATACACCTCGTGGTCGCGACCCAGAGGCCGAGCGTAGACGTTATAACGGGCATGATCAAAGCCAACGTCCCGAGCCGTATCGCCTTTGCTGTCTCATCTCAGGTAGACAGCCGGGTCATCCTCGATACGCCGGGGGCCGAGGCCCTGCTCGGGATGGGCGACATGCTCTACAAGCCCGTCAGCGCGTCTCGGCCCTCTAGGGTGCAGGGGGCGTTCATCTCCGAGGCCGAGGTCGAGCGGATCGTGGATGCGACGGTCGAAGCTAGCCGGGGCCGCATTGAGGCCGAGTACATCGAAGAGGTAACGGAGCCTAAGGTAGAGACCAGGACCTCAGACGAACCGGAAGATGATTTGATCCCGGAGGCCGCGAACTTCGTGGTGGCGACGCAGCAGGCGTCTGTGAGCGCGGTGCAGCGACGTTTCAGGGTCGGGTACTCGCGGGCCGGGCGCATCATAGATGCCCTTGAGAGAAAGGGCGTCGTCGGACCTTACGAGGGTTCGAAGAGCCGCTCCGTAGTCGCTTCCGAGGCGGATCTCGCCTCCATCTTCGAGTGGGGTCAGAAAGGTGATAAGGGATAAGACATCGAGGCTCGTGATGGTTCGCCTAGGGATGAACTGCGGTGCTGAGAATGATAGTCTCTAGAGCTAGATGGACGATGAGAGAGACGACATAGATTTGCAGTCTGAGGGCAGCGGGGGGGAATCGGTGGACACCTATCCCTGGCAGCGGCCCGACGTCTCCGAGACCTCCGGGGTCGAGGATCTCAAGATCGGCGCGATACTCCAGCGGGCCAGGGAGGAGATCGGGGCGACCTTCGAAGAGGCCGAAGAGGCGACGAAGATCCGCAAACGCTACCTCAAAGCCCTTGAACTAGATGATTACGGGGTTCTGCCGGACCCGGTCTACACCCTCGGTTTCGTCCGGGCTTACTCCAATTACCTCAGTCTCGACGGCGACCGGATAGCCGAAGAGGTGAAACGCCGAAGGCCCAGGCGCAGAGAGCAGCGCCAGAACAACACGAAGAACCTCCGACGCGGGCGGCTCGAACGCTCCACCGTTACGACCGGCGGTGTGTCGGGGGCCAAGAAGACGCTCGTCTCCCCGACTACGCTTCTTACGATCGTAGTTTCGATCATCTTCGTAGCCATCGTTATCGGTGTTCTTTATTACGTCGGCACTGCAACTCGCATCTGAGGTCTTCAAATAACCCTTGGGTGGGATACCGAGCGTCGGTATAATGAGCGCGAGAACCCTTCGGCGCGGACACCGTGCGAGGCGTCTCAAAGAGAGACATAACGCAAGCCGCACGACAACCAGAGACCGGTGAAAGACTCAAGGTCTGACGGTCAAAGACTCGGGTTGATCCGAAAAAACAGAACATCTGGAGGAACGAGTTGGAGAAGAACAAGGCTATAGATGCCGCTTTCACGCAGATAGAGAAGAAGTTTGGCAAGGGTGCCATCATGCGAATGGGCGAGCGTCAGGTGATGAAGATCCCGGCGATCTCGACCGGCGCGCTAGCGCTCGACCTCGCCCTCGGGATAGGCGGCGTGCCTCGCGGCAGAATCGTCGAGATCTACGGCCCCGAATCCAGCGGTAAGACGACCCTCGCCCTACACGTCATCGCCGAAGCCCAGAAGACCGGGGGCGTCGCCGCCTTCATAGACGCCGAACACGCCCTCGACCCCGGATACGCCCAGGCTATCGGAGTCGACCTCGACGAACTCTATTTCTCCCAGCCCGACAACGGTGAACAGGCTCTCGAGATCGCAGACACCCTCATACGCTCCGGCGCGCTCGATGTCGTAGTCGTAGACTCCGTCGCCGCGCTCGTGCCTAGAGCTGAGATAGAGGGTGATATAGGTGATTCTCACGTCGGGCTTCAGGCTCGTCTGATGAGCCAGGCTCTCAGGAAGTTGTCCGGGTCGCTGAGTCGTTCGGATACGACTGCGGTGTTCATCAATCAGCTCCGGGAGAAGATCGGGGTAATGTTCGGCTCGCCGGAGACGACGTCGGGTGGACGGGCTTTGAAGTTCTATGCGAGCGTGAGGCTGGATGTTCGGAGGGTTGGATCTATAAAGGTCGGGAACGACGCGGTCGGGAACCAGACGAAGGTGACGGTCAGGAAGAACAAGGTCGCACCGCCGTTCAAGGTCGTCGAGTTCGACATCATGTACGGCGAGGGAATATCGAAGGAAGGGAGCCTCCTCGACGTCGGCATTGAAAACGGTGTCGTACAGAAAAGCGGTTCCTGGTTTGCCTACGGCGACCAGAGGATCGGCCAGGGTCGAGAGAACGCTCGAAAGTTCCTCAAGGAGAACGATGACGTGAGGGATAGTATCGTCGCCGAGATACACGAGAAGCTGGGCTTCGGGGCTGCAGCCGTGGTCGAAGCCGAGTCGGGGATACCTGAAGAAGAAGAGACCCCGGAGCACCAGCCCGTCTAGGGAGTTCGAGATGCCCGAGGTAACGGGTCTCAGAGAGCGCGGGGGCCGCGTCAGGGTCTACGTGGACGGAGAGTTTTACGCCGAGGTCGATGCTCTGGTTGCTGAAGAGCGAGGTCTCGTTGAGGGATTCCACGTCCCGGAGGACGAGTTGCGGGAGATCTGCAACGCCGGTGAGCGCGCTCTCGCGATGCGCCGGGCTTTCAACCTGATCTCCTACCGCGAGCGTTCCAGGGGAGAGGTGCGAGAGCGTCTGGTCTCCAAACACGAACACTCCGAGGAAGTCGTGGAGGGCGTCATCGGGCGTCTTGTCGAACTCGGCTATCTGGACGACGTCGAGTTCGCTCGCTCCGCAGCCCGTCAGAAGGCGGAGAGATACGGTCCCAGGCGCATAGCTTTCGACCTTGAGAGGGCCGGGCTTTCAAAGGAGCTCGTAGCCCGGGTGGTCGAGGAAGAATTCTCCTCGAGAGACGAGCTGGAAGAGGCTCGTAGGGCGGTTGAAGGACGCTATAATAGCCGGGCGGTAGATGGTGGAGACGCCATCTCGCATAAGGTCTACGGCTTTCTTACACGCAGGGGATATTCCTCGGAAGTCTGTGCTGAAGTGGCGAGCGAGTACCGGGCCGGGAACCGCAAGGGCGACCTCTAGACTCACTCAAAAAAGCTCACCAAAGAGTAGCGACTTCGGCTCAGGCTTGGAGGTGCATATCCTCAGCCGGGGGCAGCTATACTGTGAGATATTGGACGTGAGTACAGGGTGGGGGATCATAGAACTCTCCCCCCTGGGTTTCTGGAGGAGTGACCGTGACAATCATATTAGTAGTCCTTGGACTCCTGGTGGGTCTCGTTGTTGGGGCTTCGGCAGGGTTCTTTGCGTTGAAGGCTCGCATACGTTCGAGCCTGGAGGAATCTCAGGGCAGCGCGGAAAGCATCATCGCGGAGGCGAACCGCAAGGCCGAAGCTGCGAGAAGGGAATCAGAGGTCGAGTCCCGCGAGGCTGCGATCAAGATAAAGAGCGAGGCCGAGGCCGAGGCTCGTCAGCGGAGGGCCGAAATAACCCGCATCGAAGAACGTCTGGACAACCGAGATTCTGCCCTCGACCGTCGCGAACGAGAACTGGAGAAATCGCGCAACCGCCTCTCGTCTGAGGAAGAGAAGCTCAGAGCCAGAGAATTAGAGCTCGGAAACCGGGAGGTGGAACAGACCCGGGTCCTCGAAGAACTCTCCGGCCTGACCCGCGCCGAGGCCGAGAACCGACTTACCTCTAACCTTGAAGTAGAGCTTCAGGATCGGCTCGGACGCATGGTTCGGGACCGGACGATGGAGGCTGAGGAGACGGCGGATCTGGAGGCGCGGCGGATCATCGCCACGAGCATGGAGCGGCTTGCTTCAGATCTCACTTCGGAGTCTACGGTGAAGGCCGTGAGCCTCACGTCGGACGATATGAAGGGCAGGATCATCGGGCGAGAGGGGCGCAACATCCGGGCGTTCGAGGCTGCCACGGGGGTTGACGTGATAATAGACGACACGCCTGAGACGGTGGTTATTTCGTGCTTCGATCCGGTGCGCCGGGAGACGGCGAGGGTCAGCATGGAGCGTCTCGTGCAGGATGGTCGGATACATCCGGGGCGCATAGAGCAGATCGTCGCGAAGGCCAAGAAGGAGGTCGAGAAGGAGATCAAAGTCGCCGGCAGGCAGTCGCTCTTCGATGCCAAGATCACGGGCGGCATGCACAATGATCTCCAGAGACTTCTCGGTGCGCTGAAGTTTCGTACCTCCTACGGTCAGAACGTCCTTGCTCACTCGGTCGAAGTGGCGAACCTCGCCGGGATGATGGCTCAGGAGCTCGGCGCGAACGTGAAGCTCTCGCGCCGAGGCGCGCTCCTGCACGATGTCGGCAAGGCGATAGACCACGAGGTCGAGGGGACCCACGCCATAATCGGTGGACGATTTGCCAAGAAGAGCGGCGAGACGGATGACGTCGTCCGGGCCATAAGCGCCCACCACCACGAGATCGAGATGGAGACCGTCGAGGACGTGATCGTGGCCACCGCAGACTCCGTCTCCGCCTCGAGGCCGGGGGCCAGGCGCGAGACGACCGAGATCTACATCGAACGCCTGCGCGCGCTCGAGGACATCGCAACCGGACACCGGGGCGTGGACAAGGCCTACGCCATCCAGGCCGGGCGTGAGATCCGGGTCATGGTCCAGCCTTCTGAAGTGGATGACCGCATCGCGGCCAAGCTCGCGCTGGATATCTCGCAGCAGATCGAGACGGACCTCGAATATCCGGGGCAGATCAAGGTAACAGTCATCCGCGAGAGCCGGGTCAGCGAGGTCGCCAAGTAG
>JBPCNU010000160.1:0-4777 GCA_051000975.1 Rubrobacter sp. | reverse complement strand
AACACGTCAGGATGGAGCGCCGTCCCGCGGCCTGGGCGCAGGAAAAGGCCACGCCCGTCTGGAAGCAACTCGCAGGCGGCTGCCACCTCGACCGGGATACCCTTGCCCTGATCGAAAACTCCCAACTCTCCGTAGAACGGGTCGAGAGACACCTCGACGGCCTCGTACTCTCCATCGCTGCCCGCAAACCACCGCGCCCGTGAACCACCCGTAATACAGCCCACCGGCAGGTGTTCTATATAGGGTACGGGGGTATAGAATAAAAACCGACGAGGTTATAGCAGGGATCGTCGGGGTTCACAGCTTCACGGGGCGTTTCACGCTCGATGAGACCGAACGAAAGGCAAGGATATGATCGAGAAGAGCAACGGATTATTTAGAAGTTTGGGCGAGTTGAATCGGCGGGACTTCCTCACGATGGCCGGGCTCGGGGCGGGGGCTCTGGCGATCGGTGGCTGCGGGGCGCTCGGTACGCAGGGCGGGGCCGGGGGTTCGACCACGGAGGAGAGCGGGGTAAAGGAGTACGCCTTCGACGTGGCCCCGCAGGAGGTTGATATCGGGGGGCGGAGCTTCCCGACCTGGGGCTACAACGGTGGGATCCCGGGGCCGGAGATCAGGGTCAGGCAGGGCGACACCCTGTGCGTCAGGCTGAACAACCAGTTGCCCGAGGGGACGACCATACACTGGCACGGGCAGCCAATAGTCAACGACATGGACGGTGTCCCGGACGTTACCCAGCCGCAGATAGAGAGCGGGGAAGAGTTCGTCTACGAGTTCGTCGTTCCGGCGGCCGGCACCTACTTCTATCACTCCCACGTCGGGACGCAGCTCGACCGGGCCGTTTACGGGCCTCTGATCGTCGAGCCGGAGAACGAGACCGTCTCCTCTGACCGGGAGTTCACCCTCATGCTCGACGACTGGCTCGACGGCGTGGACGGCAGGACGCCGCAAGACGAGCTGGAAACCCTCGAAAGCGGCGGCAGCGCGATGGCCGGGATGGACATGGGCGGCATGGACATGGGGGGTGGGAGAGGAGAACCCGCACGGACCCCGCCAGATACTATCTATCCGTACTATCTTATAAACGGCAGGCCGCCGGAGGACCCGGAGGAGCTCGAAGTAAACGAAGGAGAGAGGGTGAGGCTGCGGATGATCAACACCTCCTCAGCCACTATCTACCGGGTCGCGCTCGCCGGACACCGATTGTCCGTCACCCACACCGACGGTCAGCCCCTCGAGCCGGTGGAGGCCGACGTGGTTCGCCTCGGGCCGGGCGAACGCTACGACGCGATCGCCGAGGCAAACAGCCCAGGCGTCTGGCAGCTCGCCGCTGAGGCGGAGGGGACGGAGAAGCTGGCCCGCGCCGTGTTCCGCTATCAGGGGGCCGGGGGAGACGTGCCAGCGGCGGATGAAATGCCCTCCGAGTTGAACGGCGAGCTGCTACTCTACGACATGCTCCGGGCCGCCCCGGAGGCCGAGTCGGTCCCCGAGGGAGAGCCGGACAACGTCGTGGGCCTCGTCCTGGACGGCGACGAGGAGACCTACGTGTGGACGATAAACGGGGAGACCTTCGAGGAGGCGGACCGGATAGAGATAGAGCGCGACCGGAAAGTCCGATTCGAGTTCGAGAACCGGAGCGACATGCCGCATCCGATGCACCTGCACGGTCACTTCTTCCAGGTGGACAACGGGAGCGGGCGGGGGCCGATAAAGGACACCGTCATGGTGGAGCCCATGCAGAAGCTGGCGATAGACTGGTTCGCTGACAACCCCGGCCCGTGGGCTATGCACTGCCACCTGCTCTACCACCAGGAAGGCGGCATGATGCGGGTGGTGAACGTCGCGTAAGGCCGCCGGATTCGACGCCGCCACGGTGAGGAAGGTCCGGCTCGCCGCCGCGCTGACGACGCTCGTGGGCTTCGGGCTGCTCTACCTCGTCTCGCCCGCTTTCCGGTCGGAGGTCGGGCAGGCCGTTGGGATCCTGGCTCGGGGAGACGTTGCGGGCCTTAGGGATTACATACTCTCGTTCGGGGCCTGGGCGCCGGTCGTCTCCGTGTTGCTCATGGTCTTGCAGGCGGTCGCGGCCCCACTGCCGGCCTTCCTCATAACCTTCGCCAACGGGCTGGCCTTCGGGGCGGTCCGGGGTGGTCTCTTGAGCCTCTTCGGGGCGACGCTGGCGGCGGTCGTGAGCTTCTACCTCGCGCGGGCCTTCGGGCGGGGGCCGGTGGAGGCGCTGGTCGGCAAGGCTGGGCTGGAGTCCGCAGACGGGTGGTTCGAGAGGTGGGGCACGTACGCGGTCCTTGTCGCCCGGCTCGTTCCCATCGTGTCCTTTGATGTGATCTCCTTCGCCGCCGGCCTGACCAGGATGCGCCTTCCGGGGTTCGTCGCCGCGACGGTCGTCGGGGCCGCGCCCGCGACGTTCGTCTATTCCTTCCTCGGCCAGCAGGCCCCGCAGTACGTTAACGTGCTCCTCATAGCCTTCGGCGTCGTGGTCGCCGTCGGCATCGTGGTCGCCCTTGTCCGAAGGCGGCGGGTGAAGCGAGAGCTGCGCTGATTCAGGGGCGGGCCAGCAGGCGTATCGCGGTCCCGGAGACGGGCGAGAGCAGGAGGCCGACGACCACCGCGTAGACGAAGACGGCCTGGGCGACGATCAGGCTCTCGACCCAGATCGAAGGCTCGCGGAAGATGTTGAGCAGGCCGCCAGGGTTATCCTCCGAGAAGCCGGACATATTTATAGCCATCATCAGCCAGATCGAGAACGCCGCAAGCGTCGCGGCCACGAGCGCCTGCAACGCACCCGCACCCACGACCCGCAGCACGCCCCGAACCGTGTGACCCCCGGCAGACCGACCCAGCCTCGACGTCCTGCGGCCCGCGAGCCAGAAGCCGACCGCGCCGCTCGCCGCCGCGCACAGATGCGCCGCGATCAGGAACGGGCTCACGGTGAAAGGATCGTCGAAGGCGGCCAGCGAGGGGATCGCCGCCATAACGAACCCCCACACTGCTCCGAAAGGGAGCAGTGTGTTTCTTGAACTCGCACTCATGAAGACCGAGTGTACACCCGGGGTAATCTCCCTTCAGGCGGCGCGTTCAGGGGCACTTTGCCTTGATCCATCGGTGCAGGTTGTTAATATCACCGCTATGCAAAATTCCACCCCGGAAGGTTTTCTGGTACGTCGCGGGTCCGCCCAAAAGCGGGCCTCTCACGAGGATATCGTTGGTGCGAGGCGGGTGTACGGCATCATTCTGGCGGTCTGCGCCCTTCTGGCTGTTCTGGTTGCGGCGGACGCCTGGACCAACTCGGGCAAGGTCTACCGGGGCGTGGAGGTCGGGAGCCTCGCCCTTGGCGGGAAGACCCCGGAAGAAGCCTCCGAGGCGCTTCGAGACCGCTCGGAGGGACTCCGCGAGGTCCGTCTCTCCGGGCCCGGGGATGCCAGCCTCGCCGCGCGGGAGATCGGCCTCAGGCTGGACACCGCCGAGACCGCCCGCAGAGCCTACGCCGTGGGGCGCGAAGGCAGCATCCCGGAGCGGCTTGAGGAACGCGTCCGGGCGCTCTTCGGGTCCGTCGCGGTGGAGCCCGCCGTTGACTACCGGCCCGAAGAGATCCGCGAGGGGGTCCGGACGCTGGCGGGCGAGCTGGACTCGGACCCCCGAAACGCCTCGGTCGGGATCTCCGGGGACGTTGTAGAGGTTGAGAGGGCCGCCGCTGGCTTCGAGGTGGACGTGGCAGCCACGGAGCGGAACATTCGGGCGGCGGTGGAGAACCTGGAAGGAGAGGCTCCGCTCGCCGGTGGAAGGGTGGCCCCGACGGTATCCGATGAGAGCGCGGAGGCCGCAGCGGAGAAGGCCAGAGCCGCACTCTCCGGCCCGGTGACGCTTGCGATGGGGGAGGAGGAGTGGACGCTCTCCGGGGCGGAGATCGGCCCCGTCCTTGAAGTTTTTCAAGCGAGAGACGGCCTCGACGTGAGGCTCGATGTGGATCACCTGAAGGAGAGCCTCTCCGAGATGTACGAATCCCTCACGACCGAGCCGGTCGAGGCGGGCTTCAGGGTACTCAGGACGGAGGTGAGCGTCACGGAGAGCAGGGCCGGAACGCGCATCGCGGACGAGAAGCTCTACTCCGCGCTTGAGCGGGGGCTCTTCGAGGGTAAGCGCGAGTACCGGGTCCCGGTCGTCACCACCGAACCGAAAATGACCACCGCCGAGGCCGAGCGGCTCAAGCCGACGACCAGGCTCTCCCGGTACCGCACGGACTACACCTGGGACACCGATCCCGGACGCCGGATCAACATGGAGATCGCCTCGAACGCCATGAGCGGCACCCTTGTCGCGCCGGGCGAGGTCTTCTCCTACAATGCCGTGGCCGAGCCCCTCGACTACGAGCAGGCGAAGGTCATAAAGAACGGCGCCGCCGACTACGAGGAGGGCGGCGGGCTCTCTCAGGTGTCGTCCACCCTCTACATGGCCGCGAACCTCGCCGGGCTTGAGGTCCTGGAGGCCAACCCCCACTACGCCGAGCTTCCGTACATCCGGCCCGGCCTCGACACGACGGTCTGGTTCGGGGCGCTCGACCTCAGGTTCAAGAACAACACCGGCGGCTACATCATGATCCAGCAGTGGCAGGACCCCGACGGCTTCAACTACGCCGAGGTCTGGGGCCAGCCCACCGGCAGGGAGGTCGAGATGCGCTCCGAGAAGGTCTTTGACGGCAGAGACCCGGAGGGTAAGCCCACGACTAGATGGGTGACCTACAAGCGGATCACGCAGAACGGAGAGG
>JBPCNU010000159.1:0-3780 GCA_051000975.1 Rubrobacter sp. | reverse complement strand
CGCGAATCCGGCGCTGCTGGAGGCCTCGCGCAACGGCGGCGACCTGGAGAACGTCTTCGAAATCTTCCCCACACTTCTCGACCCCGCTCTAGCCCCGGCCTACACTCTGCTGTAGGCTCTCAACGTGGGCGTGTGGAGCGATGCCGCAGTCGCCGATGGACGCAACATCGCGCTGAGGGATGCCAATGAGATCCGCGCCGTAGCGGCCACGGGAGAGTTGACATCGCCCGGCGGCTTGCCGCTTGCCTCGGCGAACGAGGTCATCAACTGTCCGGCGCTGGGCTTCACGGACGAGCCACCCCTCGAGCCTATGGTCCCTACGGTCGCCACGCCCGTCGCCGCTCCTATTCCCGACCCCGTTCGCGCCGCCATCGTCTCCGCCGCCACCGACCCGGAGGTTTCCGCCCCAACCCTTCCGGCTACGGGTAGCGCGGCTCTTCCGGATACAGGTGGCATCACACCCCCGCAGGACTAGTATTACGATCTGAAGCATCGAGGTTCGGGCTCTGGGTCTGGCGCGTACACACCAGACCCAGGGCGCACGTGGGACAGAAAGCCTAATGCCCGTCGAACCGACGCCGGATAGAGAGGAGACACATGCTACGCGAAGCGCCAACGGGAGCCGCCGGCTCCACGTTCGCCGCAGTGCCGCTCGCGCTCCCTGGGGCGTGCGCCGTCCTACGCCAACTTCTTGCCTAGAGAATTTCGAGAGGAGATGCGACGTGTCCGAAACCTCCATAGGCGATTACGCCTTCATATCCGACTGTCAGTCGGGCGCTCTGGTAAAGCGGGACGGTTCCGTAGAATGGCATTGCCCTGCGCGGTTCGACTCGCCCTCGGTGTTCGCGCGCTTGCTGGATACAGGCGGCGGCCACTGGTCCATACGTCCCGTCGGAGAATTCGAGGTCGAGCGCGCCTGTGTAAAGGAGGTGTGGCTGGCGTTGGGCGGCGGGTCAGGCTTCTCCCAGATGATGGAGTTTATGACGCGGTAGCCGAGCGTCTGAAGGGCGAAGCCGAGGCTGAATATTATATGGTGCGTCCCCGTGACCCAGAGCGTCCCGCCGGGCCTGAGCACGCGCCGGGCTTGCCGAAGCCAGGCTACGTTGAACTCGTGGTCGGCCTCGAAGCTGCCGAGAGAGCGGTCCCAGTCGCCCTTGTCCACGCTTACCACCTCGCCGCTCTTCACCGTCTTGCCGCCGCCGGAGAGTCGGTACGGTGGGTCGGTAAAGACGCAGTCCACGCAGCCATCGGGCATGCTTTGCATCAAGCGCACGCAGTCCGCGAGATAGACGAGGCAGCCCGGTTCGCCGAACGATTCAAGGTTGGATAGGTTCACGAGAGGTATATTCTCACGTCAGGAAGGCATCTTCGGGGCGACCTTCGAGCTTGGAGACGGTGTCGAGGAACCAGTCGGGCTTCGCTTTCACCTCGCTGGTCTTCGGGTCGTAGAAGACGTGGGAGGCATCTCCCTCCGCAGCGACGTTACCTCCCTCGAAGGAGTCCCCGACGCGAAGCTCGAAGTCCATGGTGTACGAACGGTTGCCGACCGAGCGGACGCGGGTCGCCCCGAAAAGGGTATCCGTGAGGGCTATCGGCACCCTGTATTTCACCGTCGTCTCGGCGATCACGAACTGCGCGCCGGGGATGTCGCCCCCGACGAACTCGGTCACGCCGATCATGGCGGCTATCTTCCACCAGTAGGCGAAGCGGATCTCCTCGAAGTACTCCAGGTACACAGCGTTGTTGACGTGTCCCAGGGTGTCGAGGTCGCGGTAGCGGACTTCGAGTTTCTTTACGACGGGCGGGTTCTTCAAAGGTCTGCGTCTCCTCGGTACGGGGCCTGTCGGGATCATAGCGAATACCGGGATTTCCGGGGGAGATGTCTTCTGACTCGCATCTGATTTAATTAGGGGCGGTGGAATACGAAGAGTTACTCGAACAGGGCGAGACGCTCGCCGAAGAGGGGCTTCTCGAAGAGGCTCTTACTCGCTTCGAACAGGCCCTCCTGAACGCGCCTGAAGACCCGGAGGTGCTCGAAGCGGTCGGGCGCGCCCTCCTGAACCTCGGAAGACTCGAAGAGGCCGAGGCCTGCTACCTCGACGCCCTCGAACTCGACCCCGGCTGGGCCGCACCGCGTATGGGCTTGGCACTGGTCTCGATGCGTCGGGACGAACCTTTCAAGACCGTTCATCACCTGGAGCGGGCGATAGAGGCCGATCCCGAGTACCCGGAAGGCTACATAGAACTCGGTCGGTACTACGGCATAATGGGCGAACCCGCGCTCGCGAAGGCGACCTTCGAGCGGTGGACGAAAAACCACCCCGACGATGCGGACGTGCTGATAAACGCCGGGCTGACCTCGTTCGACGCCGGGGATCACGCCCAGGCGCTCGTCTTCTTCGAAGAGGCTCTCTCCGTCGCCGACGACCCGGAGCAGACGAGCGGGGCAAGGACGTTTCGGGCCAACTCCCTCGACATGCTTGATCGCTACGAGGAGGCCGTCGCGGCCTACGAGGAGGTCATCTACGAATCGCCGACCTGGTGGGAGGCCCATGCGAACCTCGGTATCTGTCAGGCGAGAAACGATCACCACGAAGAAGCCGAAGCGACCTTCCGGCGCGGCCTCACGGCCTGCCCGGGATCTCCGGAGATCCGGGACGAGCTAGCGGCGCATCTGCTCGCCGAGAAGCGAAACCTTCCCGAAGCGCTCTCCCTCGCCGAAGAGGCCGTCGCTCTCGGGCGAGACGAGGTCAGACACCTTCAGACTCTGGCCGAAGTCCGGCTCGCCAACTCCGACGACACAGGCGCGGAGGCGACGTTCCGGGAGGTACTCGCCCTCGACCCGGAGAACCCGGACGCTCACCTGGAACTGGGAATCCTCTACGACAAGCGCGGCGAGAGCGCGAAGGCCGAGGAGCACTTCATGGAATCCCTGAAGAGCGACCCGTCGAACCCACGGGCGCTGTACTCCTACGCGAGCATCTACTACGCGACCGGCGACCTCGAAACGGCGGAGGAGATATTGATCCGGGCCGTCTCCTCGGACGCTTCGTATTCACCCGCTCTCTCGGCCCTCGCGAGCATCCGGGCGCGGCGGGGCGAGTATGCGGCGTCGCTGGACTATCTGGAGCGGGCGGTCGAAGCCGGGGAGCGCGACATAGAACACTTCAAGGCGGCGATGGAGTTCATACCCTTGCGGCAAGACCCGCGCTTTCGGACGTTGCTCCTGAAGATGAACGGTGGGGAGGCGTAGTGTCGGGGGTCGTGGTCGCGGGGGCGTTGCTCGTCCTGAGCGGGCTCGGCGGGATTGGTTTCGGGCTCTACGCGATGATCCGGGGCGGCAAGGACGACGAATCGCCGGATGGCGGTGGGCTGGGTCCGATCCCGGAACGCGGCATCCACATCCTCGCCGGGGTCAGGATGCTCCTCTTCGGGGTGATCTGCGTGGCAGCAGGCCTCTACGCCATTATCCGCTTCGGTGGCTAGACCCGCCCGCTAGAGCAGCTTGGGGTTTTTCGGGGAGCGGCGAAGCGTTTCGATGAATTCGTCCATCTCGAGTACGCGCTCCCCGGCGAGGTAGCGGCTCGACTCGTGTTCGAGCATCCCCGGCAGGTTGCGCCGGAGCCCTTCGGCGTGTGAGATAGCGGTCCTGAGGTCCGGCACGTCTTCTTCGGAGCCGACCATCGCGAGAATGCGGCTCATCCCGACCGATCCGAGATAATCGAGGCAGATGGCGTCGTTCAGCAGTGAAGACTCTATAAAGGGCGCCGGCTCGGAGCC
>JBPCNU010000158.1:0-3061 GCA_051000975.1 Rubrobacter sp. | reverse complement strand
GAACGCTTAGAGTACTGCTTGTAGAGGTCGTTGTTCGCCAGGTCGAAGAGGTTCAGGGCGTAAAAAGACATGCGGCTTCCCTTCTCGTGCGTTTCTGTCGGGGCGTTTCTACTGGGGTGTCTCTACTGGGCGAGCGTCTTCGCTTTGGCCTCGGTGGCGGGTTCGCCTGCGAGGAGGCTTCGGGCGATAATCTGGCGGTTGATCTCGGAGGTGCCTTCCCCGATTTCGTTGATCTTGACCTGTCGCCAGTACCTCGCGACGTTGCTCGTCTCCATGAACCCCTCTCCGCCCCAGATCTGGACGGCCTGATCTGCGGCGCGCTTGGCGGCTTCCGAGGCGAACACTTTCGCCATGCTCGCCTCCCGCCCGAACGGCCTGCCCTCGTCCTTGAGCCAAGCCGCCTTCAGCACCATGTTCCGGGCAAGCTCCACCTCCATCGCCATGTCCGCGAGCTTGAACTGTATCCCCTGAAACTCCGAGATAGAACGCCCGAACTGTCGCCGCTCCTTCGCCCGCGACAGGGCCTCGTCCAGACAAGCCTGAGCCAGCCCAACCGACAACGCCCCGACCGCGACCCTCCCCGCATCGAGCGTGGAGAGGAACTGCCGGAAGCCCTTTCCCCGCTCACCGAGGATGTTCTCCTCCGGGACGCGCACGTCCTCGAAGTAGAGCTGCCGCTGGTCGGCGGCCCGCCAGCCCGTCTTCTCGTAGCCGGGGCCGCGAGTGAAGCCGGGGGTATCCTGCTCGATGATGATGGCCGTCAGTTCCGGCTTGCCGGTCTCGCGCTCGCCGGTCTTCGCGATGGCCGTCACGCCGCCCGTTATATCGGTGCCACCGTTCGTGATCCACTTCTTTGCTCCGTTCACGACCCACTCGCCGTTCTGCAGGTCGGCGGTCGTCTCGGTGCCGCCCGCGTCGGTTCCGGCGTTCTCCTCGGTCAGGCCGAAAGCCCAGAGCTTCCTGCCGCCGCAGATGATCTCACAGAGGTAGCGTTCCTTCTGTGCCTCCGTGCCGTAAGCCGCTATCGGAGCGCACCCGAGCGAGATGTGGGCCTCCATAGTGATCCCGACCGAAGTATCCGCTCGGCAGATCTCTTCGAGTGCCAGGTTGTATGCGACGAAGTCGCCGCCGGTTCCGCCGTACTCCTCCGGGACGGTCAGGCCCATCAGGCCGAGGTCGGTCATACTGGCGATGATATCGTACGGGAATTTCTGCTCCCTGTCAAGCTTCGCGGCGACGGGGGCTATCTCCTCATCGGCGAACTCCCGGGCGAGGTCACGCCAGCGTCGCTGCTCCCGGGTAAAGTCGAAGTTCATGGCTCCTCCTGAGTCTCGGTTCCCTGACTCTCCCTCACCTCGACATGATAACAAGCGGACCTGAGGGCAATAACGCGGGCAAGAAAAAGGCCGCCCGAGGAGGACGGCGGCCCGTGTTTCTACCCCTAGACTCACTTACGCGTTACACGAGGGTCCTGTATCCGACGAGGTTGCCGTCTGAAATCGGATCGTAGCGGACGGTCGTTCCAGGGTAGGGGGCGTTGATCATCTGCCCGTCCCCCGTCGCGACGCCGACGTGTCCGATGCCGCCTCCCGTAAAGTCCGAGAAGACGAGGTCTCCCGCCGCCCCGGTGCCTTCCACACCGTATCCATACTGGCCCGCCGCCGAGTGCGGCAGCGAGACCCCGAACGCCGCCGCCACCTGCTGCGTCAGGCCGGAACAGTCAACGCCCGAGCGCGACGCTCCGCCGTAGACGTACGGTACACCGAGCCAGCTCTGAGCCTCCGCGACGACCGCGTCACCCGAAGCGTAGCTCTGCGCCTCCGCGCTCCCGGCCTTCACGCCGACGAACGCGATCATTACCGCGAGGGTCAAAGCGACGATGGCCGCGTACCTCGCCTTTCCAACAAATAAAGCCAAAATGAAAACACTATCCTTATCCTAGCCATCAAGTCTTCCGGCAAGGGGCAACCGTGGCCCGAAGACCATCCGCAAAACAGAGGAAGCCCCCCTCCTCGTTGCACAGCGGCGTAGACTACTAACCAATCGAACCGAATGCAACCCTCCGCTTACCGCAGGACGTGAACGTTGTAACAAATACGTCTGGTCAGGCGGTCTCTATCCCGGCGGCGTCTTCGAGGTGATACTTCTCCACGGCGGAGTCGCGGAGTTTGTATTTCTGGATCTTCCCGCTGGCCGTCATCGGATAATCCTCGACGAAGTCTATATATCTCGGGATCTTGAAGCGGGCGATCTCACCGTCGCAGAACTCGCGGATTTCGTCTTCGGTGGGCGTCTGTCCGGCCCGGACCTTCACCGCAGCGGCGACCTGTTCACCGTATCTCTCGTCCGGGACACCGTAGACCTGAACATCGGAGATCTTGGGGTGGGTGTAGAGGAATTCCTCGACCTCGCGCGGGTAGACGTTCTCGCCGCCACGGACGATCACGTCCTTCGCCCGACCCGTGATCCTCACATAACCGTCCTCGTCTATCACGGCGAGGTCGCCCGTATGAAGCCAGCCGTCCGCGTCTATGACCTCGCGGGTCCGCTCCTCCATCTTGTAGTAGCCGCGCATAACATGGTAGCCCCGCGTACACAGATCACCCTGCTCCCCCGGTCCGACCGGCTCGCCCGTCTCTAAGCTGACGATCTTCACCTCCACCTCCGGTAGAGCGCGGCCCACCGTCGCGACTCGCCGCTCCAGCGAATCATCCGTCCGGGTCTGGGTGATGACCGGGCTGGACTCCGTCTGACCATAGGCGATGGTGATCTCATCCGCCCCCATCACGTCCACTACCCGTCTCATCACCTCTATCGGACACGGGCTTCCGGCCATTATCCCGGTCCTCAGGGATGACGTGTCGTATTTATCGAAGTCGGGGTGATCGAGCTCAGCTATGAACATCGTCGGCACGCCTAGAAGCGCGGTACACCGCTCCTCGTGCACGGCTTTCAGCACAGCCTCCGGGTCGAACTGCTCGACCGGAACCATCGTCCCCTCGTGCGTCACGACGTTCATCGTCCCGAGCACGCACCCGAAGCAGTGGAAGAACGGGACCGG
>JBPCNU010000157.1:0-4160 GCA_051000975.1 Rubrobacter sp. | reverse complement strand
CTATGGTCCGGTTGCTGCGATTGTGGTTGTCATCGGTGCGGTGTCGAGTCAGATCCTTGTCTACCGAACAAGGGAGAACGTTCGGGAGAACGCGGCCCTGAAGGAACGTATCGTTTCCCTCGAAGAGTCGCTTGCGGTATCGAACCTGACCTTCGGGGCGATGATGATCGAAGACCTCGGTCGCCGGGATGGCTACACGCATCTGCACGCCGCTGCAACGGCGGTCTACTCGGCGGATATCGCCCTGGAGTTGAACCTCGACCTCAACGTGGTGAAGAGGCTCCGCATGGCCGGCCTCCTGCACAACATCGGGATGTTCGGGGCGCCAAGAGAGCTTCTGAGCGGAACCGGGCCCCTGAACTCTATCGGGAAGTCCCGTATTCGCGAGCACCCGGAACTCGGTGAGAAAGCTCTTGCCTCGGTGCAGGAGTTCTCGGAGATGGCCAAATGGGTGCGCTGGCACCACGAACGCCCCGACGGGCGAGGCTACCCGGACCGCCTCCGGGCGGCCTGGATCCCGCTCGAAGCCCGCATTCTCGCCGTCGCTCAGGCCTATGCCGCGATGGTTCTCGACCAGCCCCGCCGACCCGGACTCAGAGTTCCCGCTTCTCGAGAAAAACTGAACCTCGGAGCCGGAAGCCAGTTCGACGAAGTGGTCGTGAGGGCTTTCCTGAGGATTCTCGACACCGAAACCGACGGATACCGGGCCGCCGACGACCACCGCTTCGGATTCTACGTGGCCGGAAACCCCCCGGAAGCTCCACCACGGTTCCCCTCGGACGAACTCCTCGGGGACGCGAAAAGCTGATCCCAAGTGACCGTTATCCTGGACGAATACCCTACCGGAAAGCTCTGGGCGTTCGTGACTTCTAATACGCTGCTGGCTCGATTGTGAATGACTTCACTGTAGGTTGCAGTAAAGATGTAAAAATAACACAACACTCTGTCAGTATGTAGTGTGACTGTCAGTACGTAGTGTGACATTGCTCGCCTGGAGGGGGACTTGAAACAGCAGATGCGTGGTCTGTGCAAAAGCACGGGACTGCGGGTGCTGTGAAAGAGGCCGATATGACAGGCAGCGGGATTTTTCGGACACTGGTTTACGGTGGCGTCGGGATGGTCCTGCTCGAGCTTGGATCCACCTCGACGCTTGCCTTCTGCGGTGTGGTTCTGGGGCTTCTGCTGGGTGTGCTGGTCGTTGTAGGGCGTCCGGCTTTCTTGGCGAGTTACTTCTTCGGCTTGCTTCTGGATGTGATCTTCGTGGTGGCGATCGTGATCGGCGGGGGTGAAGGGTTCTTCCCGCTGTTCTTCGTGGCCGCCCTCTCGCTCGTTCGAATCGAGAGCGTTCGGCAGGCCGTTATCGCGGCTTTTTTCGCGTTTGCAGCTTATGCAGCGACCCACCTGACTACGGTTTCGTTCGAGGTGGGTTTGCCGGTCGAGGATCTCCTGTCTGGCTTCATGTTCGGTGTCTTTTGCCTGGCAGGGTGTCTGATATCTGCGAGGGGTGTGGCGGTACACGAGGAGGGGAGTCTTGTTCGGGCTGAGCTTGAGGCCGAGCGCGGATACTCCGGTAGCGTATCCGGCCTGGCCCTGAACTTCGGGCCGGTGCTGGAGGTTCTGGATCTCAAGCGCATCCTCGAATGGACCGCCGGAACCGCGAGGGATTTTACTTCGGCGCGTTTCTCTCACGTAGTCGTGCTCGACGGCAACCGGCATGCCACGAGCGCGACCGAAGACCTCGAGACCTGTCCGACCTGGTGGCATCCGGCCTTGCAGGAGATGATCTTGAGAGGTTCGCGACACGATGGGATACTCTCCGACCCCGAGAGGCGGGCCGAAGGGCTAGAGGGCTTCCTCGCCGTGCCGCTGAAAATCCCCGGCAGCGAGCACAATGGCACGCTCGTGGTGGGTGGCAAGGTGTTCGAAGAGAAAGACGCGAGGGTTCTGGCTCTCATTGCGACTCAGGCTTCGTCGGCTCTGACGAGTGCCTGGGAGTCTCCGGGGGGCAGGGACTTCACGACGGGGCTTCCGAACCGGGACTCGTTCCATCGGGTACTCGAAGAGACGCTCGCGCGGGGAACAACCGTCACGGTAGTCTGTCTGCGGTTCGACGGGCTGGGGGAGGACCGCCGCATGAACTACGAGGGAGATCGCATCCTTCGGCTCGTTGGGGAGAGGGTCAACGAATCCCAGCGAACGTACCGGTACAAGCCCGAAGAACTGTTCGTCATTCTCAGGAGCAGCGGCGAGAAGCGGGCCGAGAGGTTCTGCAACTGGGTCGTAGGGGTCGTGGAGGAAGAGGTCTCCATACCCCCCGATATCCGGGTCTCTGCGGGCTACGTCGTCGCGGATCCTTCAGAGTACGACGCGACCTCTGCAATAGGAAGGGCCAGAAGGCTCGCCCGGGGGCAGGTGGTGCAGGCCGCCCACCAGTTCCCCGATGTACCCGAGGCGTCGGACACGACGGTGGCCGCTCTGCTGGAGGCCGCGACCATCCGCGACACAGGTCTTGCGGAGCATATGAAGTCCGTACGGAAGCTGTCGAGGATGATCGGCACCGAGATGAGCCTGGATAAAAAAGATCTGGAAGTCCTCTCCCTCGGGGCGATGCTGCACGACATCGGGAAGATAGGGGTGCCGGACGAAGTCCTCAAGAAACCGGGCAAGCTCACCTCCGAGGAGTACGATCTCATCAAACACCACACCGTCATGGGGGCCGGGGTGATCTCACAGATCCCGCACCTCTTCGAGATCATACCGATAGTCAGGCATCACCACGAGAGGCATGACGGACGCGGCTACCCCGACGGCTTAGCTGGCAAGAACGTCCCGCTGTACGCCCGGATAGTCTTCGTCGCCGACGCCTACGACTCGATGATTCAGGATAGACCCTACCGCAACGGACTCTCCCACGAAGAAGCCGTCCGGGAGATAAGAGACAACGCCGGAACCCAGTTCGATCCCGACGTCGTGAAAGTCTTTATGAAGATCGCCACCGGGCTCAGGAGCGACCGCTTCCACCGCGCCTCCGGCGATACCTTCTAGCCTTCTAGCCGCCGATTTGAGACATGGTGCGGTTACGTGATTCCTCCGGGAGCGTCAGGCCCGCTGCGGGCTTCACCCTCGCGGTCTCCCAGAGGACGCGGTGGATCTCCCTTATCGGATCCTCCGAGCGTATAGCCTCCTTCACCGGGATGTCGAGGTCGGTGAGTAGGCACGGGTGAACCTTGCCGTCCGCCGTGAGGCGAAGCCGCGAGCACCGGGCGCAGAACGGCTCCGAGACCGGGGTTATGACCCCGAAGTTCCCCGGTGCTCCCTCGAAGGTAAACTCGTCGGCCGGGGCCGCCGGGTCGTCTTTCTCGACCGGCTTGAGGTCTCCGAGTTCGGACTGGGCGATCTCGAGGATCTCCTTGCCGGGGATGAAGAGCGACCGGAAGCGGGAGCCGTCGGTGTCGCCGTTCAGGGGCATGAGCTCGATGAATCGGACGTTCAGCGGGTACTTCTGGGTGAGGCGGGCCATGTCCACGATCTCGTCGTCGTTCACGCCCCGCATCGCGACGGCGTTGATCTTGACCGGAGAGAGCGGCGTTTCAAGGGCCGCGAGGATCGAACGCCACACCTTATCGAAGTGGTTGCGGCGCGTTATGAACTGGAACTTCTCCGCCTGAAGCGTATCCAGGGAGATGTTGATGCGGTCCAGACCGGCCTCGACCAGGCCTTCGAGGTTATCTTCCAGCAGGAAGCCGTTGGAGGTCATCGTTACTTCCTCGAAGCCGAGATCCTTGAGCCACCCGACGAACTTGACGACGCCGCGCCTGACGAGAGGCTCGCCGCCCGTTACCCGAACCTTCGTGACCCCAAGCTGCAACGCTGCTTCGGCGAAGGTAAGCATCTCCTCCAGGGTCAGGATCTCGGACTTGTCCTGAAAGACGATGTTCTCCGGCATGCAGTACTGACAGCGAAAGTTGCAGCGGTCGGTTACGGAGATGCGAAGGTAATCCATCTTGCGTTCATATGAGTCGGTCAGTTGCGTGAGTTGTCTCATGTATGAATCTTCCTCCGACGAACGAGCCGTCCATTGCTGTTCATTGCCGTCTATGCCGCCGTCTGTAAACCGATGTCCTCGTTTCCTGTCCCGTTTGATTCTATCGCTTCACGAA
>JBPCNU010000156.1:0-14323 GCA_051000975.1 Rubrobacter sp. | reverse complement strand
TGTCACCCCTGGCGTCGGGACCCCGGATCCTCAGCCCGTTTCCGGTAACGCCGCTGTTCCGAGTGAAGCCCTTGTTACCCTATATGACGTTCCCCGCCCCCTCCTCCGTCCCGCCGATGGTGTTGTTGGGCGAATTGAGTATGTGAACGCCGAACTGCCCGTTGCCTGTGTAGAACACCCTGTCCGGCTCGTTACGCCCGCTGTTTCCGAGCGGCGCGGCGCCGTCCTTGTCCGTGCCGATGAAGTTTCCCTGAACCTTGTTTCCGGTCGTGTTCGCGTCGCGGATAGCAACGCCGGTGTTCGCCGGGCCGGATATGGAAGTAGTCGAGTTGTTGCCGGAGATGACGTTTCCCGCTCCCTCAACCGTCCCTCCGATGACGTTACCGGAAGATCCGTCCTCGATCCTCACCCCGTCCCGCTCGTTGGTGATGGAGTCGGTGCCTGTGGCGTCGGCTCCAATATAGTTTCCCTGAACTTTGTTGTTCGAAGAGGCGGGGGACACGATGCGAACGCCGAACTGGCCGTTACCCGAGAGGATATTTCTAGCCCCGTCCTCCGTGCCGCCGATGGTGTTGCCGGACGCGAGTAAGATCTCCACACCGGAGCCAATACTCCCACCGAAGCCCTTGCCCGGATCTCCATTGGCGAGCCTCTTCTTGCCGGTCGCGTCGGTGCCGATGTAGTTGCCAAGCACCACGTTGCCTGTGGCGGACTTTGCCTGCGGGTTCGCTTGCGGACTTGTTCCTGTTGGATGGCCGCCCGGAGCGTACACACGCTCTCAGCCGTACCACAGGCATCATCCGAAACGTCGGCGTCCGACGCATCGCCCGTAGAGTCAACCGTGAAGGTCTGTTACGCCCACGCCGGGCTCGTCAGCAGCGTCGGCAGCAACAACACAAGCAGAACAACCGTGACCATCGCATGAACCGGAACCGAGAAACGGAACACACCGAGCATCTTCTCTCCCTCTTATATCGTCGAGGGAGAAAACCAGACACCACCTCTCCCCGCATCTTCGACTACGGAGAGTAGATCGTCGTCACCGTTCTGTATATAGCTCAAACTACGTGTCTTCGGCAAAGAAAAAGCCCGGAGCGATAAAACTCCGGGCCGTCGAGATGTTTCTATTACCTGATCTAGCAGGTAAACGAACTGCCGCAGCCGCAGCCACCCTGAACGTTCGGGTTGTTGACGGCGAAGCCCGCGCCCATCAGGCTCTCCTGCCAGTCGAACTCGCTGCCACCGATGTACGGTACGCTCATCGCGTCCATGACGACCTTGACGCCGTTGGACTCGAAGGTCTCGTCGTCCTCGTTGATCTCGTCGTCGAAGAAGATCGAGTACTGAAAGCCCGAGCATCCACCAGGCCTGACACCAATGCGAAGGGCGAGGTCTCCCTCTTCCTCCTGGGCCATGAGGGTTCTGATCTTCTCTGCCGCATTATCGGTGATGGATATCGGAGTCTCCTGATTTACCTTCTGATCCATCATCACCTCCTGAAATACCGTTGAGGATATTGTAAAAACCAACATCTGGTTCTACCGGGATTATTACATCACACTCCGCATTGGTCAATTCCTACCTGAGCAGTGGGATTTTGACTGGAATTCCTCAGCTCCCGCGACGCAATCTCTCTATTCTGATCCTGACGGCTTTTGCGACTCCGCCCAAGATCCGGCGACCTCTTCGTCCCCCTCGGGACAGGAGCGAGGTCGGGTTGAGTGCGGCAAGCATCCTTTTCCATGCCGGTAGCTCCCGGTACTCTGCCATCGCTCGGCGGTAGGCCCGCGATATTTCCTTGTTGCCTTCTGTACCGGGGGCGTACAGATGCGCCGAGTACGTGGTGGCAAGCCCCTCGAACGGCTCCGGGTCAAGGCCCGAAGCCCCGGCAAGGAGCGTGAGGCGTTCCTCGACCGTGAGAGAGGTCAGGTCAACGGTTGCGCCCGGCGGCAGCGAATCGGTGAGCCTGCCAACGACGTCCCGATAATAATCCTCTGCTCGCCCGCGGGAGAACAGCATCAGTTTCGTCAGTGGCACTACCCCGATTACTGCCGCCATCCCGAAGGCCAGAAGAGGCCATACGGGGAGTCGGCCTCCGGCCTGAGCCGTCGCCGGGGATGACTCTTCCTCCTGAACGGGCTCCAGAGGTTCGAGGTCCTCCTGTTCTTCGGGGTTTTCGAGGTTCTGGTTCTCCTGCGGGATGTTCTGAGCGGCCTCTCCAAGGGATGGGTCGAGACGCGGAACGTTCGACTGCATGGTCTCGGGCATCGAGAATCCGGGGGTCGGGTCGAAGGGATACCAGCCGACGCCGGGAAAGTAGACCTCTACCCAGGTGTGCATGTTCGCCCCTCGAACCAGGTAGACGTTCTCGTCTATTTGATCCCCGGTGGTCGCCCCGTAGACGACGCGGGATGGTACGTCCATCTCGCGCAGGATGAGGGCCATCGAGGTGGCGAACTGGGTGCAGAAGCCTTCCCGGCCTTCGCCGAGGAACTCCTCTATCGCCCAGTCGGCCCGCCGGTAGTCTACTTCGAGGTTGTAGGTGAAGTCGCCGTCGGTGCTGAGGTATCGCTCAACGGCCCGCGAGGTGGCATAGGGCGTGGAAGTGTCGTAGTTGGCTTGAACCTGCTGCGCGGTTTCGGCTACGACTTCGGGTGTTTCTTCCAGGAGCACGAGGTATTTCTCCCGCACGTCCGCCGGATATCCGCCGCCGGAGGAGCTGAGCTGAGCGGCACTCGGTTGCGGCACTTCGGAGAGGACGCGGTACTCGTCGCCCTCGGTGAGTGGTTCGGTCGCAGACCATGAGCCGTCGGCGTTCGGGGTTGCCCCTGAGACCTCGTTGGAGAGGCCCGATATCCTGTATCCCCCAAAGACGAGGTCGGTCTCGGACTGAAGCACCTCGAAGCTCTGAACGACGGATCTGCTTGATATTCCGTCCGCGACTTCTTCGCCGTAACCTGAACCGCTCTCCTCATCGGTCGTGTTGCTCCAGCGCACGCCATCGAACGAATCGAGGGTCCCACCCCGCCAGTAGAGCGGCTCGGTGGAGCTGACGCGCATGAGTTCCGCCTCGCGCCCGGAGTTCAGGTATTCGCCAACGTCGGCCTGCACGTCGAGCCGCGAGGTTCCGCCCGTACCTATCCTGGTCCAGTCTATCGAGCCAGAGCTGACCGCCGCAGAAGCGAGCGGCATTTTGGGCAGGGCCAGAACCGCGGAGGCGATGAGGAGCGCGGCCACGAGGCCGACCCCGGTCATGGATCGACTCTCCCCGGCCACCCCGCTAAAGAGAATGAGGACCATCGAAGCGAGGACGAAGATGAAGAAGAAAGGCCCGGCCCCGTCCTCAAAGCTGATAGTGCTCAGTACCCCGATAGTAAGGCCGAGGGTGGCGACCGAGATCAGCGGTGCTCGTTCATAGAGCGCGGCGGAGGTCGCGAAGGCGCAGATGATCATGACGATGGGTATGAAGACCACGAAGAGCCCGGGCGCACCAGCGTATGGCACCGGGTCCACGTACATGATGTTCGCCGCCCCAAAGAGGTCTTCCCCGATCCGCCCTATGAGACCCTCGATCCCTGAAGGCGTCGGCCTCGGCAGCCCATAGACGGCCAGTACCGTATAAAACACCGCAGCCGGCGGCAGAAGCACGAGCCTGAAACGCCCGGCCGAACCCACTAGAGTCCCGGCAAGCGCGGCCCCGAAGAACGCCCCGAAAGCCCCCCCACCGAACATCCCGAGAAGCGAGGAACCTCCGAAGCCTCCCACCGACCCCTCGGAGAAGAGTATGGCGAATGCAGATCCGGCGGCCAGCACCGCCACGTAGAGCGCGAGCCTCTCCGTCAGGTTGACTTTCCGGTCCTCGTTCACGTCCTCACCCCTGACCCGCTGAGGGCCGTCATGCCCCCGAAGCCTTCGGGCCGCCTCACGACCATGGTTGCGGCCCCGGATCTCCTGAGCCCTTCGGCGTAGGCAGCGAACTTCCTCTCCTGCTCGTCAGTCTTCCGCAAGTCCACGACAGCCCCGTATGACCCGTACGAGTGGGCCGCGATGAGTACCACCACTACGGAGAGACCGTCCCTCACAAGCTTCGCGATGCTCGCGGGGAGATCGTCGTCGAGGTTGCGGCAGACGATCAAAACCCCCTCTCCGAGGTTCCCCGACTCCTTCACGAGACGCTCTGCCAGCGGCTCGCCGTCTTGAACCCGAACGGTCGCCAGAACGCGCATTTCGCGCCAGTAAGCTGCCTCATTCGTGTGGAAATCGATCTCACCGGGGGCTTCGGCCTCCTCCGAGGTTCCGTTTTGCACGAGCCGGGCGGGCAGGCCCTCGGAGCGCAGATGAGCGAGCAGCGAGGCCGCCGCGCTTACGGAGTCTTCCAGAGGGCCTTCCGGCGTGCGGAGTCCGGTGCGCCTTAGGTCCAGGGCGACGGTGTAGCGTTGTGGGGCGTGCAGGGAGGTCTCCCTGACATAGAGTTCCCCGGTCCGCGCGAAGCTCTTCCAGTGGATATAGCGGCGGTCGTCACCGCGCCGGTACTCCCTGAGCCCGGCGAACTCCTCGCTGCGCTGACCGACCCGTCCCTGCCCGCCGGAATCGGACATCCCGCCCCGAACGGGCAAGTTCGGGAGTTTGTGGACTCTGGGGTGCACCGTTACCTCCGTCGGCTCGGTAAAGGTGCGGGTGAAGCTGAGGATCTCGAACGGGTCCACGACGGAGAGGCTCGCCGGACCGAGCCGGTAGACCCCGCGTCGGTGGAAGTTGACGCTGGTCTTCAGGTTCCTGCGACCCTTCGGCGGCATCGGGTCGAAGTCGAGTTCCACCCGCTCGGGGAGGCGATCCGTCCCCTCGATGGAAGAGGTGCCGAAGCGAGAGTGGTTGTCTACGACGAGATCGAAGGTCGAGGGGCTTCCTGCGCTGATCCTCTCCCCAGATACGACCTTGCGGAAGAACGTCAGGCCGCGGGCGAAGATGAACCCGATGAGCAGCGAGGCTACGGGGAGTGCGAGCAGGGTATATCCGAGCTGGTGTAGCTGCGTGGTGCCGATCAGACGTGCGACGAGGAAGATCAAGGCCCCGATCACGACCGCCTGCCAGCCCCGGGACGTGAGCCGCACGGAGAGCCGCGACCTCCCAGACAAACTAGACGGCCTCTGTTACCGGGACGGAACGCAGTATTTCGTAGACGACTCGTTCTGATGTTCCGCCGCTCGAAAACCCGCCCGCCGCCGGAATGATTCTGTGCGACAGAACCGCCGTGGCGAGAGCCTTTACATCGTCGGGGGTGCAGTACGAACGTCCCCCGGAAGCCGCCCGCGCTCTCGCCGCCGCGAGCAACATCCGACTCGCTCGCGGCGAGGCACCGAGCGTGATGTCGTCCCGGCCCCTGGTTGCCGACGTTACGGAGACGATGTAGCGAAGCACGGCCTCGCTGGCGTGAACCTCCTCGACCATCCGGCGCATCTCGAGGAAGTCTTCGAGGGCGAGGGCGGGCCGGATCCCGGACGCCGGATCTCCCGAGAGTTTGAGCAGGCGCATTTCGGCCTCCTCTGCGGGGTACCCGAGGCTTATCTTGACCATGAAGCGGTCGAGCTCGGCGTGGGGCAGCGGGTATGTACCTTCGTGTTCTACGGGGTTCTGCGTCGCGATGACGGCGAACGACGCCGGCAGGTCGCGCGTCTCGCCGTCCACCGTAACGGAACTCTCCTCCATCACTTCGAGGAGCGCGCTCTGAGTTTTGGGGCTTGCGCGGTTGATCTCATCTGCGAGCACCACGTCGGCGAAGACCGGCCCGGCCCAGAACTCGAAGCGTCGGTCGCCCTGGTTGTAGACGTTCAGCCCCACCACGTCAGACGGTAGAAGATCGGGGGTGAACTGTATCCGGCGAAAATCCCCGCTGATGGATCGCGCGAGCGACTTCGCCAGGAGCGTCTTCCCGACCCCCGGAACATCCTCTATAAGCACGTGTCCCCCGGCGAGCATCGCCACGACTGCGAGCGAGACCCCATCTCGCTTGCCGGATACCGCACGCTCGACGTTCGAGACTATGCGCTCGACGTTCCTCGCAAAATCACTGTATTCCAAAGGGTTCCCGCCAGTTGTATTGCAGATAACGCCCCGAATTATATCCGGCGTCTATCGCTTGGCAATCATCACCCGGAACGATATTTATCCCACGGAAGTCCCGAGAGTGAAGGATGCCTGGAAGCTAGACCACTTCGCCGCTGAAATCACCGTAGTACTGCTCGACGTAGCGGCGTTGGATCTCGTTCAGCCCCCGCGAGTACCAGACCATGACGACGTAGCGCGGCTCCTTCGGCGTTGTCTTCGGATACATGCCGCACTCCATCGGGAGCCGACTCCCTTTCCTCGCGTTGCATTTCGTACAGGCCGTAACGACGTTCTCCCAGGTGTTCCCGCCACCCCGGGAAACCGGCTTTACGTGGTCGCGAGTCAGGCATTCACGGCGGTTCAGATCGTCCCGGTGCTTGCCGCAATACTGACAGCGGTAGTTATCCCGAGCGAAGAGGATAGTGTTCGTTACGTGCTTGCGGAGCCGGCGCGGTATCTCGACGAACTTTATCAACCGGATCACGAGCGGATAAGGATACTCGGCCTTCTCCGAACGGAACCGCTGCTCCAGGTTGGCCTCTACGATTTCAGCCTTCTCGGAGACAACGAGAACGATGGCCCGCTTTGCCGGAACCAGCGCGACGGGTTCGTAACTCGCGTTTAGAGTCAGACACGTTGCCACATCTCTGATTCTAGCATAACCGAATGCCTGCAAGCCCTCGAAACCCCGCCTCCGAAAGAATTAACGCATGTTTTACCGGGGCTGCTCTCCCCACCAGAAATCGGCTAGTTCGGGCAAATGCTCTGCCCTTCAGGGGTCCAGGCGCTCCCCAGAGGAGATGGCGGTTCGGCGTCGGCGAGCCTCTCGCGGGCCGAACGGATGAGCCACCGAAATTCCTCGTACTCCTCCGCCGAGAACCACAGCGTCAGACCCCGGTGGCCGACCTCGTATTGCCCCATCTTCTGCCGGCAAACCCTGCCAGATTCGCACCGTGAAAGCTCTCCGGAACGCACTCTCGATGTCTCCGCTACCGCCAGCATCCCGGCAAGCCCCACGAACTCCGCGACGCTCATCCCGATGCTCATCGTCTCCCAGGCGATAACGATCCCACCACAAACCCCCTGCCTTATGCAGTTGCGCGAGTTGTAAGCCGCGAGGATCAAGATCACCCAACCTCGACATTGAGAATCGCTTGCATTTAAAAGATCATAACCCAGAGAGACCGGGAAAGCCAGACGCAACGGACACAAAAACACCGCCCCCACACTATGTGGGAGCGGTGTCTGGTGTTGCGGTTCCGGGGCTTCTTGTTATTATCTGCTCTTCATCTCGTTGTCGAGGATGAGCAGAGCCGCTCCGTCTTCACCGGCCATCTTGAGCCGTTCTACGATCTCGGACGCCGACTTCTCTTCTTCGACCTGCTCCGAGACGAACCAGTCGAGCAATGCCTGAGCCGGGTAATCTTTCTCCTCTACCGCTCGGTCGTAAATGCCGTTGATGAGCGCGGTTACTTTCTTTTCGTGTTCCAGGGCCTGCTCGAAGGCGTCGAGTGGCGACCGGAACGACCCCGGCGGCGCGGCTATCGGACGAAGCTCCACGCTCTCACCCCGGTCGAGCAGGAAGTCGAAGAACTTCATCGCATGTTCCAACTCTTCCTTGCTCTGCCCCCGCATCCAGTGCGCGAACCCCGGAAAGTTCGCCGCATCAAACGATCCCGCCAGCGACAGATATAGATACGCCGCATAGAACTCATGCCCGACCTGCTCCTCCATCAACTCGCGTACCGCGCCCTTCATCGGTGTCTGCGCCGTCATCCCGAACCTCTTTCCCGTATCTTTTCAATAACAGTTATTGATCTTAATATAGTATTCCAATGTGCTTTTTGCAACTTTCAGAGGGGACATGAATGCATTTCCGTGATCTCATACTTACATCAATGTGATACAGATCACGTAAGTAGTGATACAGACTCGGGCGTGGTCGGTCTGGCGGGGTTGAGGGAGGGGTGGTGTAAAAACTTCGTTAAATCGTTCAGCAGCATTATGCGGGCGTTTATACTGGTCGGCGAAGGAAAGTACCGGGAGGTACTAGTTAGATAGATACGGCGAGGATTCTGGGGGTTCGAGTTGGCGTTGAGCGGGGCGGATATCCTGATCGTAGAAGACGATGAGGTGATAAAGACGACCTTGGCCTACAATCTCGCCCGGCAGGGTTTCGGGGTACATCAGGCAACGACCGGTTCGGAGGCGTTGCGGCTGGTGAGGAAGTTGAGGCCGGATCTCATCCTGCTCGACATCATGTTGCCGGGCGAATCGGGGATAGATGTCTGCGAGCGGGTCCGGGAGCACGACGAGAGCGTGGTTATAGTCATGATCACGGCCAAGGACTCCGAGGAAGACAAGGTGCGGGGCTTCGAGGCCGGAGCCGACGATTACGTTACCAAGCCGTTCGGGATGAAAGAACTCTTCGCTCGCATCACGGCCAACCTCAAGCGCAGCGAGACCGGACACCGGGGCAAGGTGCTGGAGTCCGGCGACCTCGTTCTAGACACCAAGAACTTCACCGCTCGGATCGGCAACGAGCCGCTGAGCCTTCGTCTCAAGGAGTTCGAGCTTCTGGCCGCGCTCGCCTCGTCGCCCGGCGAGTTGAAGAGCCGGGAGGAGCTTGCGAAGGAGGTCTGGGGACACGCCGGGGTCGGGTCTTCGAGGACGATAGACGTTCACATCCGGCGTATTCGAGCCGCGCTGGAGGAGCGCAGCGGCTACGAATACATCCACACCGCTCGCGGACTCGGGTACCGGTTCGAGGCTCGGGAGAAAGCCGGGGCTCGGGTAGAGGCGGGTTAGGCAGACGGACCCGTCAGATAACAGCGACTCCGGCAGGGTTCCCGGCAACGAAGAACTCCGGCGGGTGATCCGGCTCAGGCGGGAGTTCGTGGCGAACGTCTCGCACGAGTTGAAGACCCCGGCGACGAGCCTGAAGTTGCTCGCCGAGAGCCTGGAGGAGAGTCTGGACGAAGATCCGGAGCAGTCGCGCATCTTCGCGGCGCAGCTCCGGCGCGAGACGGAGCGGCTTGCGAGGTTGATCAACGACCTCCTCGACCTGACTCGTCTGGAGAGCGAGCCGCAGGGTAGCTCGGGCGAGGTCGTGGATGTGAGGGGAATTCTCATAACCGTCCTCGCCCGGATGCGACGGGTCGCTCGTGAACGCGGCGTTACCCTGAACTGGAAACGCTTCGGGCGGGCGTCCAACTTCGCGGTGCGCGGCAACGAGACCCAGCTCGTCTCCATGTTTACGAACCTGGTAGACAACGCCGTCAAGTACACGTCTGTCGGGGGTACGGTAGAGGTAACCGGAGGGCTCAGCGAGGGTAAAGCCGAGATATTCATCAGCATCACCGACACGGGAATCGGCATTCCGAAAGAGAGCCTGCCGCGCATCTTCGAGCGTTTCTACCGGGTGGACAAGGGCCGCTCGAAGGAGACCGGCGGGACGGGGCTCGGCCTCTCGATAGTCAGGCATATAGTGGAGAACCATGGTGGGCGGGTACTCGTCGAGAGCGAACGGGGACAGGGAAGCACCTTTACGGTCTACCTACCATGTTATTCGGAGTACGCAGGATAGATAAGAGGGCGGGCGCGACACCCGGAGCCCCGAAGATGTCTGGCATCATGCGAACCTAGGCTCCGAGTTAAAATTCGAGTCTTGTCGTGCCGATATACGGGGAGAGACATAAGTCGGCGGTCGAGGCCACAGGCCGGTCTTCCGGGGGTTCGATCATCCGGGCGGAGTTGCCGCTACCAGAGCTTTGAGCGTACTATGTAAGCATCGCCGGATTCGAATATGGCCGGATGAAAGACGAGGGGTTGAACCGATGAGCATTTTCAAGAGGATCTGGCTGGGCTTCACGGTGATCTGCGCCGCCCTGATCCTCGTCGGGCTGCTCATCTTTCTGGATATGCGCTCCGTCGAGAATTCCGTAGACAACGTATCCTCGGACGAGAGCGCGCTGGACCGCTCGGTCTCCGATATGCAGTCGAGCGTTCTGCTCTACGGTCAGGATATGGCCCTCTACCTTTCGAGCGAAGATCCATCATACCTCGAATCTTCTGCTGGTCGGGGAGAGGATTTCAGATCCGCGCTGGGTCGCTTCGAAGCCGTGTCTATCGGGCCGGAAGACGAGCGTCTCGTGCAGGAACTCTCCGGTCTCTTCGACGAGTATCAGCGAGAGGGCGAGGCTCTGAGCTCGGATCCGGGTTCGACCACCGGGTTCGAGGCGAGACAGGGGGAGTTGCTCTCCCTCATAAACAGCGACGTTCGGGACCGGGTCGAGGAGAGCGGATGGACTCACGGGAGCAGGCGGTGAGGTCGGAGCTGGAGCGGCTCCTGTTCACCGTTCTCGGGCTTCTGGACTTCGTACTGCTGGTCGGAGGGATTCTGGCGTGGCTAGTCGGAGGCAGGATCATAAAATCCGTCTCACGTCTGAAGGACGGCGTCCGGCGCGTCGGGAGCGGCGATGACAGCCACCGCATCGAGACGGATTCGGGGGATGAGCTGGATCAGGTCGCAGTCGCTTTCAACGAGATGGTGGCTCGCAGGCAGGAGGCGATGCAGGCTCTCTCCGAGAGCGAGGAGAAGCTCCGGGCCGGAGTGGACAACGCCCCCATAATCCTCTACTCGGTGAACAGGAACGAGGTCGTCACGACGACCGCCGGGGGCGCGCTGGAGAAGCTCGGTATGAGGTCCGGCGACTTCGTGGGGGCTCATGTAGACGAAATCCAGGGCGATTACCCGGAGATGCCAGAGCGCGTCCGCCGGGCTTTGAACGGCGAGGAACTGCACTTCGAGACTTCCTTCAGAGGCAGTGAGTTCGATACCTGGTACTCGCCCGTCAGGGACGATTCAGGAGCGGTGCTGAGCGCGGTGGTGCTGTCTCTGGACGTTACAGAGCATCGCCGGGCCGAGCGCGAGCTGAAGCGGAGCGCACAGAGGCTAAGGGCGAGCGTCGCCGAAGTTCCGATAATCTTCTTCGCCCTGGACCGGGACGGAGTCTACCTCAACTGCGAAGGAAAGGGACTCGAGGCCCTCGGCACGACGGGAGACCGGGTAGTAGGCAGGTCCATCTACGAAGTCTTCGCCGACTCGCCAGAGGTCTACGCTGCCGTAGACCGGGTTTTCGAGTCCGGGGGGCAGGACCGGACGGTGGTCGAGTTCCGGGGGCGGACCTTCGAGAACCATTACACGCCCTCCGTAGACGAGGACGGTCGAGTGTACGGCATCACGGGTTTCACGCTCGACGTTACGGAGCAGAGCCGCGCCCGACGCGACCTGAGCGAATCGCAAGAGCGATATCAGAGCCTCATAGAGCAGGTTCCGGCGGTGATCTACACCGAACTCGCCACCGGCGACTCTCCGCTCTTCTACGTCAGCCCGTACATAGAAAAGATACTCGGCTACGCACCGGAGAGGTTTCTCGAAGGTAATTTCTGGAAGTCGCTCATACACCCGGAGGACCGCGAAGCCGTCGTAGAGAGCGACCACCACTCGAGAGAGAGCCACGAGGATTTCGAGATGGAGTATCGTATGATCGCCTCCGACGGTCGCACCGTGTGGATCAGAGACGAGGCCGTGCTTCGCCACAGCGAGAACGGCGAAGCCTTGCTCTGGCAGGGTATCCTCACCGACGCAACCGCCCGGCGGGAGGCCGAGAAGGAATTGAGAGAGTCCGAGGCGCGGTATCAGAACCTCATCGAACACGTACCGGCGGTCATCTACCGGAGTCGGGCTGCGGAGTACAGCCCGACCGTCTATATAAGCCCCCGCATCGAGGAGATGCTCGGCTACAGGCCCGAGGAATTCATGCAGCCACTCTTCTGGGACGAGAAGATCCACCCGGAAGACGTGAAGCGCGTCCACTCGACCGAGCGCGACTCCCTTGAGAACGACGAAGCCTTTTCGATGGAATACCGGATGATCTCCTCCGATGGAGGTACCGTCTGGGTGCGCGACGAGATGTTCCTCGTCCGGGAATCCGAGGACCATCCGGCCTTCTGGCAGGGCATTCTCACCGACGTGACCGAGCGAAACCTCGCTGAGCGCGAGATGCATCGCAGCAACACCATGACCCAGCTACCCCGAACAGCGGCCAGCCTCGCCAACGAGTCTCAGGGCATCGAGAAGACCACTGCCGGGGTGATAGACGAAGTCATCGCCCGCTGCGGCTGGCGATTCGGACACGCCTTTATAAGAGAGCGCACGGTCGATGGCGGCTCGCAGTCAGTCCTGAGCTCGTCAGGCATAGTCCGAACGGATACCCCGGAGAGTGTGGCGGCCTTCGAGCAAGCTGTTTCAGGGATGGAACCCGGCGCAGACTACGGAATCCCCGGAAGGGCCGTAGCCGAGGGAGGACCGGTCTGGTTCTCGAAGGTACGCGAGGACGACCTCTTCGGCAGGCGACTCTGGGCCGAAGAGGAAGAGATAAAGACCGCGCTTGCCTTCCCGGTCTACGACGAGGGTGAGGTCGGGGTGGTCATCGAGTTCTTCACGAGCGAGAATCTTCCAGAAGACGAAAAACAGTTGCAGGCGATGGAGCAGATAGGAGCGCAGCTCGGTCTCGTGATGGAGCGTGAGCGGGCCGAGAACGAGCTGAGGCGCGTCGCGGAACACAACCGGAGCCTCGTCGACGCTAACATGGACGGTCTCATAACCGCCGATCTTGCGGGTAGGATCACGGACGCCAACCCTTCGATGGAGCGTCTGACCGGGCGCACCAGAGGTGAGCTGATCGGCCTCGACGTACACTGCCTCCACGACGACCCGGGCGTTGTCAGCGAGAGCTTCCGGGAGGTGATGGCCCAGGGTTCTATCCGGGAGCTCAAGGTGAACATAGTCCACCGGGACGGCTCGCTGACCCCGGCTCTCTACAACGCCGTCGTGATCCGCGACGAGAACGCTCAGGCGACCGGCGTTTTCGGCGTCGCAAGGGACATCTCCGAGAGCCTCGCAACCGAACGAGCGCGTCTGGAGGCCGAAGAACGCTTCGCCGGGGCCTTCCGCAACACCCCGGTCGGGATGTCTCTCGTCGGCAGGGACAACAGGTACATCAAAGTAAACCCCGCTCTGTGTGAGATCACGGGCTACACCGAAGTAGAACTCGTCGAGATGACTTACGCGGAGGTCACCCACCCGGGCGATCTGGCACGAGACTCCGGGACTATAGAGTGGCTCGTCTCCGGTGAGATAGGCCGCTTCAGTATGGAACGAAGGTACATAAGGAAAGACGGCGAGGTGATCTGGGTCTCACTCAGCGTTTCGACCGTCCGGGACGAAAGCGGCGAGCTCCTCTACTTCATCTCCCAGGCGCAGGATATTACCGAGAGCAAGCGAGCGGCGCAGATGCTCCACGACTCCGAGGCCGAACTCAGGGCGGTCTTCTCCTCGCTGGAGGACGTCATCCTCATCGTCGACCGCGATGGCAGGTGCGTCAAAGTCGCCCCCACGAACCCGACCTCAAGCTACTGGATGCCAGACGAGATAGTAGGCAGGGACATCTCCGAGATCATGCCCGTAGAGGAGTCCGAAGAGCTGAAGTCCATGATAGAGCAGGTCTTCGAGGAACAGGACAGCAAAGACCTCGAATGCGCCCTGCAACTGGGTTACTCGCGGTTTTACTTCGAGGTGAGCGTCTCGCCGATGCTCTCGGACCGGGCGGTGCTGTTCGTGCGCAACGTAACAGCCAAGGTCTCCACAGAGCAGCAACGTCGGCGTCAGGAGCAGCTCCTCCAGGTCATCTACAACGAAGGGGTGTCGTTCATCGCAGTCCGCGCCCCGGACGGCACGCTGCTCGACGCCAACGACCTCTCCCTCGCAGAGTGCGGCTTCAAACGCGAAGATGAGATAGGCAAGCTCTTCGAGGAGACCGGCTGGTGGACCCGGGACCCCGAGGTCAGCCTCCGGATCAGGGAGCTGCTCGACTACGCCGCCGAGGGGAACCGGGTCTGGGAGGAGATATCCTACTTCTATGCTGACGGAACCCGGCGCGTCACGGATTTCATGATCACCCCGATACACGACGATGCCGGGAGGCTCATACACCTCATACCCTCCGGTTGGGACATCACAGATAAGAAAGAATCCGAACGCAAGCTCTCCCTCGCGAGAGACGCGGCTCTCGCTGCGGCGAAGGCCAAGAGCGAGTTCCTGGCGAACATGTCGCATGAGATCCGCACGCCCATGAACGGGGTCATCGGCATGACC
>JBPCNU010000155.1:0-4754 GCA_051000975.1 Rubrobacter sp. | reverse complement strand
CGACTTCTGGCTTGCCTTCTCCGGGGTGATCATCACCGTGGGCAGGCTCCTCCGACGGGGCTGGACCAACTACCGCTGGGAGGGGCGGCCTTGTCGCCGACCGTAGCCTACTGGCGGAAGCTCTAAGTGAGAGAAATAAAAGACAGCGTCGTGGCGAGGGGAATCCGGTTGAAAGCCGGAGCGGTCCCGCCACTGTAAGCGGCGAGATCGGGCTCGAAGTTCGGAGGCGGAATCCCGCCTCTCGGTCACCGGGGATACGTTTCTCCGGGAAGGCCGTAGAGTTCGACCGACAGATAATCTTCGCCAGCCGCGAGCCAGGAGACCCACCCGACGCAAAGACCCTTTTCGAGACTCTTCGAGGAAGGAGTGGGTTAATGAAGTTCCTGACCCCTGGCAAGACAGCGTCATCGTATCTCCGGTATCTTCCGGTCGCGCTTTTGATCGGTGTGTCCACCACCCTGTATAGCTGCGGCGGCGCATCGTCCCCGACGGCGGAACCCGAGACCACCGGAGCTTCGACGACCAAGGAGACCACCGAGGCCGCCCCGAGCGAGGCGGGGTACCCGCTCACCGTAACCGACTCGGCAAATCGCGAGGTCAAGATAGACGAGGAGCCGGAGAACATCTCTTCGATGGCCCCGAGAGTTACGGAGACGCTTTTTGCCGTCGAGGCGGAGGACAAGGTAGTCGGGGTAACGACCTCCGACGACTACCCGGAAGAAGTAAGCGAGATCGAAACCGTCGGGGATTATTCGGAGATCAACATCGAAAAAGTCCTCGCCCTCGACACCGACCTGCTCTTCGTCTCCTTCGACACGACCGCCGAACGCGCCGACGAACTCCAGGAACAGACGAACGCCGAGGTCGTGGTCGTTGACCCCGGCTCCCTCGACGAGGTTCTTTCGAGCATCGAGCTAATTGGCCGGGCCGCCGGGGAGCCGGAGGCCGGACGGGAACTGAGCCGGGAGCTCGATGAGATAGAGGAGGCGGTCGCCGGAGAACCGGAGCCGACGGTCTTCTACGAGGTCTTTGGAGAACCCTTGCAGACCGTCGGGCCGGGGAGCTTCATAGACGACACCACAAACGTCGCCGGGGGCGAGAACATCGCCGCCGACACGAACGAAGCCTACCCGACCTACTCCGCCGAGACCGTCATCGAGCGCGACCCGGACTTCTACCTCGTCGGGAGCTTCTCCGGCACGACGCCGGGGACCGTCGCGGAACGTCCCGGCTTCTCGGAGCTGGGCGCGGTCACCAGAGACCAGGTCGTAGTGATAGACGATGACCTCATAAGCCGTCCCGGCCCGCGTATCGTGGATGGCGTCAGGCAGGTGGCCGAGGCGATACACCACAAGGCTTTCTAGGTTTCTGGCCGAGGAAGCCTCCAGAGAAGGCCCCAACGATTCTACGAGGGGTTCGAAGGGTCTTTCTTCGGACCGGGTTCGTCCACGCCTCTTCTCCCGGCGCCGATTCTGCTGGTGTAGAAGAGGTGTCCGTGAGCTGCCAGCACCACCGCGAGGCTCGCCAGTAAAGCCTCGACGACGGCTTGCGGCAGGACCGGGGCGATGGCCGAGATCGGCAGATACCCAAGAAGCACGGCGACGGAGAGAACCCCGACGGTGCTGGCCGCTGAACCAATTGCCCCGGCGAGCGCGGCGGCGAGGTTGATGCTCCTCTCCCTGAGAGTGTGGAAGACTGCCCAGGCCACGAGGCCCATGAAGAGACGCGGGATGACCGCCACTACCGGATCGCGGAAGACCGGCGCGCTTTAGTCTAGCCAGGAGAAGCCCCCGAAGACTAGGCCGACGACGATCCCGACGACCGGCCCCCCGAAGACCCCCCCGAGGATGGCCGGAATGTGCATGAGGGTCGCGTTCCCCGTCAGGTTCGGGACCGGGATAAGGCCCAGCCCGCTCACGCCCAAAGCGAGCGTCAGGCCCCCGAGAACCCCGGCGATCAAAAACCCCCCGACCGCCGAAACCGGCCTGCCTACCGTGCTGCTGACATCTTCTGAGTCAACCATCATATGCTTGTAGTTCCCCCTTTGGCTGTGATGCCCGGAAGTATCCTGTAACCGACCTGCCTGTGTCAACCGGAACTGCGTATTCGCCCCCGTGCTGGTCTGACGAGAGGTCGGAGGGTATCACTCCCCCAGAGCGACGTTGTCTATGAGGCGCGTCTGACCTACCTGTGCTGCGACCAGCGCGCGCCCGGAACGACCAACGCCGATCTCCCCGAGCGGCGCGAGCGTCTCGGAGTCCACGACCGCGACATACCGGAGCTTCACGAGGCTCTCCGAGCGCAGGATTTCTTCGATCTCAAGAGAGACTTTCTCTGCGTCTCGGACGCCGTTCGATACGAGCTTGCCGCCTGCTTCGAGGGCGCGAAAGAGTACCGGTGCGGCGCGACGTTCCTCTTCCGAGAGGTAGGCGTTGCGGCTGCTCATCGCGAGGCCGTCCGGTTCGCGGACGACGGAGCAGCCGAAGATCTCGACCCCGATCAAGAGCTCCCGGACCATCTTCTTTATGACCTGTAACTGCTGGAAGTCTTTCTCCCCGAAGTATGCCCTGTCTGGCCTGACCGCAAGGAGCAACATCGCCACCACCGTAGCGACCCCCCGAAAATGTCCCGGACGGTCGGCCCCTTCGAGTACGGCTCCTATCTCCCCGACCTCGATGAAAGTCCTCTCGCCGGAGTCGAGGTCCGTCCCGCCCGCGCCGTACATATCCGTGGTGGAAGGAGCGAAGACAGCGTCGCATCCCGCTTTCGAGAGCAGGGTGCCGTCCCGCTCCAGATCTCTCGGGTAAGCCTCAAAGTCTTCGCCGGGCGCGAACTGCGTCGGGTTGACGAAGATGGAGACGATGACCCGGTCGCACTCTTCGGCGGCGCGGCGGACGAGCGAGAGATGTCCCTCGTGCAGCGCCCCCATCGTCGGCACGAGGCCGACCGTGAGGCCCTCCGAACGCCAGCCGTCCGAGGCACGGCGCACGGCCTCCGCAGCGGTGTAGACCTGCAACGCTACCGCCAGCCTTCGAGTTCCTGCGGGTCCATCGCCCAGCCGTTCTCCGGGGCGGGGAAAGCGCCGGACCTGACATCGTCCACGAAGTTCGTCGTCGCCTCGGAGAGCAGGTCGTGTGCCTCGACGTAACGACGGGCGAAACGCAGGGGCTTTCCGGGCGCGAGGCCGACGAGATCGTGCCAGACGAGAACCTGAGCGTCGCAGTCCGGTCCCGCTCCGATGCCGATGGTGGAGATAGGGAGTTCTGAGGTGATGCGCTTCGCCACCTCCGAGGGGACGACCTCCAGCACGAGGGCGCAACACCCGACGTCTTCGAGGCGTCTCGCGCCTTCCAGCAACCTGCTCGCGGCCTCGTTCGTCTTCCCCTGCACGACGCCCTCGAAGTTGTTGGCGGACTGCGGGGTGTAGCCGAGGTGGCCGAGGACGGGGATGCCGAGTTCGACCAAGGCTCCTGCGGCTCCGGTGGCGAGCGGCCCCGCGCCCTCGACCTTCACGGCGTTTGCCCCGGCCCGCATCAAGTCGGCGGCGTTCTTCGCGGCCTGTTCCAGCGTGGCATAGGAGGCGAAGGGGAGGTCGGAGACGACGGGGACGTTCGGGTTCTTCGAGGATTTCACGCCGCGAGCGACGGCTCCCGTGTGGTGGATCATGGCCTCCATCGTCACCGGAACGGTGCCGTCGTGGCCAAGGATGACGTTGCCCATCGAGTCCCCGACGAGGAGGATGTCAGCCCCGGACTCGGCGGCCAGAGCGGCGGTCGGGGCGTCGTAGAGCGAGATCATGGCTATTTTTTCGCCGGTTTTCTTTGCCTGTCTGAAGAGTTTCACGGGGGATGTGTTCATAGCCGCGCTATTCTAGCCGATGGCTCGCCGATGGCGTACTTTTTACCCGCTGCCCATCTCCGAGAGCCGGGCCTCCGGCGAGATGAGGTCCGGGTCCGTCACCACGTCCACGAGCGTTACGCCATCCGATGAAATCGCGTCTCGCAGAGCATCTTCTACCTCGCTCTCCGAACGAACGGTAACGCCTCCCGCGCCGAAGCTCCTCGCGAAAGCGGCGAGGTCTACGTCTCCTATGCAGGCTCCGGCGGTGCGGCCCATACCCAGCGTCTGGTGCATCGCTATCGTCTCCCGTGAAGGCCGTTCCGCATTACGACCACCGTGAGCGAAAGCCCGTGTCTCACGGCGGTCTCGATCTCCTGCCCTGTCATCAGGAACCCGCCGTCGCCGCTCACGGAGATGACCGTCTTCTCCGGCCTGGCCAGCTTCGCGGCGACCGCCGCCGGGAGACCGTAGCCCATCGCCCCGTTCGCCGGAGCGAGCTGTGTGCCGGGCCACGTGTAGCGGTAGTACCGGTGCAGAAACCCGGCGGAGTTCCCCGCATCGTTCGCTACGATGGCATCCTCCGGCAGAACGCGCCCCAGAGCCCCGATCACCCGCGCCGGGTCTGTTCCAAACCGAGACCGTGAAGCGGGAACCGCGCTCGATGCGAGATAGGCGGCGTGAGCCTCGCGCCAGTCGCGCTCGTGAGTCTTCTGCGGTGCGGCGTCGAGCAGCGCGCGCAGCGTCTCCCCCACGTCGCAGCGCAGTCCAGACTCCGGATGCAGGGCGATGAAATCCTGCCCGGCCTTCGGAAAAGCGTAGGACTGGCTCGTCACCTCATCCATTCGCGATCCGATAGAGACTATGAGGTCGGCTCCCTCGATGGCCTCCAGCAAGGACTTCGGAGTGCCGAGGGC
>JBPCNU010000154.1:0-6665 GCA_051000975.1 Rubrobacter sp. | reverse complement strand
TTCTCCGCAAGCTCCTTCAGCGGCCCGAAGTACCGCAGATACGTCGTGCGCTCGCTCAACCGACCTACGAGCCGCTGCAACGCCTCCGCATCATCCGGCCTGACCTCCCGAACCTGCAACTCCGTCCCATCGTGTAGAGACAGCTTTCTCTGTGTATGTGTATTTTGCATATAGTGATGATACCGTCTGTCGGGCTCGATAAAACCACGCTCACGTTCAGGGGTGTGAAAGCTCTATCAAAAACCTGCTCTCTGCCCTTCAGGTAGCGGTGGGGCGCGGGGCGAAGGCTCTGTGGCCCGTGATCTCCTGCCCGACGATGAGCGTGTTTACATCGTTCGTTCCTTCGTAGGTGTAGACGCCTTCGATGTCGGCCATGTGTTCTATTACGCGGTAGTCGAGGAGGACGCCGTTGCCACCGAGTACGTCGCGGGCGGAGGCTGCGATCTCCCGCGCCCGGGCTACGTTGTTCATCTTGAACATGCTCACGATGGGGGCGTCTAGCTCGCTACCGTCCTTGAGTCGTCCGACCTGGATCGCGAGTAGCTGCATCTGGGAGATGGAGTTGACCATCCCGACGAGCTTCTGCTGAACCAGCTGGTAGCTCGCTATAGGATTGCCGAACTGCTCCCGCTCCGAGGTGTAGGAGAGCGCGTTTTCGTAGCAGTCCGTAGCCTGCCCGAGACCGTCCCAGCCGACGCCGTAGCGCGAGTGGGTCAGGATGTGGAGCGTCGAGCCGAGACCTTTCGCTTTCGGGAGACGGTCTTCTTCCGGCACAAAAACGTCCGTCATGGTGACGTGCGTCTGCCAGACGGAACGCTGCGAGCCCTTGCGCGGCAGGATGTCGGCGACGAAGCCAGCCGTAGATTTCGCGTCTTCGACGAGGAAGCCACTTATCCTGCCATCGAGTTCACCGTCGCGGTCGTCTGCGATGCGGGCCCAGATTACGGCGACATCCGAGAAAGAGGCGTTGCCGATCCACCTCTTCTCCCCGCTTATCAGGTAACCGCCGTCGACTTTCTTCGCGACGGTCGTCATCGCGCCGGGATCACTGCCCGCGTCCGGCTCCGTGAGCCCGAAGCAGCCGATCTTCTCGCACTTCGCCATCGGCGGGAGCCACTTCCGTTTCTGCCCCTCGGAGCCGAGTTCGTGGATCGCCGCCATCGCCAGTCCTGAGTGAACGTGCAAAAAGGTGGACATGCTGCCAGAGCCGCGAGCGATCTCCGCGACGGCCAGCCCGTAGGCGACGTTGCTCCAGCCGGAGCAACCGTAGTCGGGAGAGTAGATGCCGCCCATTATCCCGGTCTCACCGAGCTTCGGCAGAACCTCGAAGGGAAACTCCGCCCGGTCCCAGTGGTCGGCGGAGTTTGGGATGATGTGCTCGTCTGCGAACTCGCGGGCCATCGCCTGTACGGAGATTTCCTGCTCCGAGAGCAACCGACTCGACTTGATGAAGTCCGTCGGTCGGGTCGCCTTCACGGTACTCTCCGGTGAGATAGTCATAAAAGATTAGTCCTTTCCCTCGCTCCGCCTGCTGCCCTTCAGTATACCGACACCTCGAAATCCCCGACATGAAACGAGGTGAAACGAGGCGCAGCGAAATGAAACCGAGTGAAAGCGGATAAAAGCAACGTTTCTTGTTTTCGTCGTGCGTCAACTTGGGGAAGTACGACCTCAGACGTAAGAGAGCGTACACCAAATGAGCTAGCAAACGAGTCAAGTGAGACAGGAGGTCGTGCTATGAGCGAGACGCGAGGTAATAATGGCGGCGGCAAACAGACGATGCCGTTAGATGTGTGGTCGGAATGGTTCACCGGGAACATGAACGCGGCGATGCCCATGATGGTCTCACCCGGTGAAGAGGCCCACGCCGTAAAATCGGCAGCGAAAGACCCGATGCTCGCCGCCGTCGAGAAGGCCTGGGAGATGAACCCCCTCCAGAGCGTTTTGCCGATAGACTGGGGCGGCATAACACGGTCGCTCCAGACCCTCTGGCAGCGCGAGATGAGCGACCCGAACCGGGCCTTCGAGCGGGCCACGAAGTTCAACATGAAGGTCTGGGGCGCGACTATGGAGGCGTGGAGCAACACCATCTCCCGCGCCTGGGGCATTCCCGTCAAGGAGTCGGAAGGCCGCCCGGACAAACGCTTTTCGGCCGCCGAGTGGGAGATGAACCCGTACTACCAGACCCTGAAAGAGTCCTACAACCTCGCCTCCGAGTACCTGCTCGAAACGGCGAAGGAGAACGAGGGCGAGGACAGCGCCGAGGATCACCGCCTCCGGTTCCACCTCAAGCAGTTCGTGGACGCGATGGCCCCGGTCAACTTCCTTCTGACCAACCCGGACGCCTTGAGACGTATCGTCGAGACGGGTGGCGTTTCGCTGGCCGAAGGGACGCGCCACCTGCTCGCCGATATAGAGCAGGGCCGCCTCACCATGACCGACGCCGACGCCTTCGAGCCGGGGGAGAACCTCGCCACGACGCCGGGGAAGGTCGTTTACAGGAATCGTCTCATAGAGCTGATACAGTACGAGCCGACGACAGAGAAAGTCCATGAAATACCGATGGTGTGGATGCCGCCCTGGATCAACAAATACTACATCCTCGACATGCAGCCGAAGAACAGCTTCGTGAAGTACATGGTGGATCAGGGCTACACCCTCTTCATGGTCTCGTGGAAGAACCCGGATTCCTCGATGGACGATATTACCTTCGAGGACTACATGGAGCTCGGGCCGCTGGCCGCCGCCGAAGCGGTCCGCAACATCACCGGCTCTAAGCAGGTCAACCCGATGGGATACTGCATCGGTGGGGCGCTGCTTGCGATGACGCTTGCGTACCTGGAAGAGACGGGCGAGACCGAGAAGTACGGCTTTGGCCCGGCGACTTTTATGGTGAGTTTGCAGGACTACACGGACGTAGGGGACACGGCCATCTTCCTCGGCGACGACAACGTGGACTTCATCGAGCGCCAGATGCTGGAGCGCGGCTACCTGGACGGAAGCTCGCTCTACAACATGTTCAACCTGCTGAGATCCAATGACCTGATCTGGGCCAACGTCGTCAACAACTACCTGATGGGCCAGAAGCCGCCGTCCTTCGACCTCCTCTACTGGAACTCGGACTCGACGCGCATGGCCCGCGACGCGCACTCTTTCTACCTCAAGAACACCTACCGGGAGAACGACCTCATCGAGCCGGGCAAGGTCAAGCTGAACGACGTACCGATAGACCTGCGGAAGATCACGCAGGACGCCTACGCCGTCGGGGCGGAGAAGGACCACATCGTACCGTGGAAGTCTGCCTGGAGCATCAGCACCCTGACCGGCGGAAAGGTCCACTTCACCTTAGCGAACAGCGGTCATATAGCCGGGATCATCAACCCCCCGGCCAAGGGTAAGGGTAACTACTGGACGACTCCCGAAGCCGCCAAGTTCAAGACCTCTGATGAATGGTTCGAGGCCACGAAGAAGCACGAAGGTTCGTGGTGGGAGGACTGGACGAAGTGGCTCGACAAGCGGAGCGGCGAGAAAGTAAACCCGCCGAAGATGGGGAGCAAGGACTACCCGCCTATCGAAGACGCACCGGGGACTTACGTAAAGGAGAAATAGAAAGGGAAACTCTCTCACTACAGAAAACGCCCGGAGAACCTGACTCCGGGCGTTTTTTTTTCCCCGTGGACGCAAGGTTTTGCCACTTCCCTCTATCTGGAGCGGGATCGTGAAATCCCCGTTACAGTAAATTTAAGCTCTGTTAAGAATCCACCTGCCGGGTTGACTGCTCCAAAGACCGGCAAATATAGTGAATAGATACAATAGTTATATGTAAGCTACCGTATGGAACTTTGGGGAAAGGGGGCGGTTTACGGGTGGTTACTGTTGTTGAGGCTCACGCCGGGCATTACGAGGTGAGTGAGGGGCGATTCGGTCGGAGTTACGTGTGGCGACCGAGGAGTGTTGACGTGGAGTGCGACTGCGGGGTGAGGATCGAGTTCACGGCCTCTGAGGGGGCCGTCTGCGAGTGTGGACGCGACCACGAGGAGATGGTCCGCGAGCGGTTTGCGCGGTTGGAAGACCGGAGCGACTCTCACCTCGAGGAACTCACGAGGATGATGCCGGATCGCTCGGAGCGATGCTATCAGGCTGAGTTGAACGAACTCAACTAGTACGAAACCGAGAACGCGAAAGGGCGGGGCCGAAAAGCCTCGCCCTTTCTCTTGCTTTGCCGGTTTGAGAGTTTCGTCTAGTCGCGCTCGGAGAGCCAGCTATCGAGCTTGGGCCAGAGTCCGGTCTTCGCGCCGCGTCCGGTGAGGAGGCCGACGTGTCCGGCGTTCTGGGTGAAGAACTCCTTGTCCTTGCTGCCGACGGCGGTCATCGTCGCCTCGGCCTGCGGGATGGAGCAGATGTGGTCCTGAGTTCCGGCGATATTCAGGAGCGGCATGGTGATGTTCTCCAGCTTCACCTCGTGACCGCGCAGCTTTATCTCACCCTTGATGAGCTTGTTCTGCTGATAGAACTCGATGATCCACTGTTTGAACGCAGCACCAGGGAACGGCGGGCCGTCGTTGACCCACTTGTTCATGGCGAGCCAGCCCTCCATCGGCTTGTCCGCGAAAAGTCGCTCCCACATCCCGACGTAGGAACCGACGTAGTTCGTGACGGGCTTCATCATCCGGTTACCGGTGTCTATCATCTCACCGGGGATGATCCCGAAGGCGTCCGCGAGCAGGCCCGGGTTCAGGTACTTCTCGTTGGTGAAGAGCGAGTACAGCCCGAGCGAGTCGCGCTCGAAGTTCAGCGGCGCGGTCATGAGGATGAGGTTCTTCAGGGTCTCGGGGTAGAGCGAGGCGTACATCGCGCTCATCGTCCCGCCCATGCAGTAACCGAAGAGGTTGAACTGGTCGGTTCCGGCGGTCCTCATTACCTTCTTGCCCGCCCGGTGGATGTAGTCAAGGACGTAGTTCTCGAAGTCGAGGTCTTTGTCCTCGTCGCCCGGTATGCCCCAGTCGAGCATATACACGTCGAAGCCCTGATCCGTCAGGAACTCGATGAGCGAGTTGCCCTTCATGAGGTCCAGCACGTACGGACGATTGATGAGGGCGTAGACGATGAGTATCGGCGTTTTGTGCGTCTTCTCCAGGGCGGGCTGGTAACGGTAGAGCTTCGCCTTGTTCTTCGTCCAGACGACCTCTTTCGGCGTCAGCCCGGTCTCGGCCTGCGCCCCCTCTACGACGATACGCATCCCCTGCGTGTACTTGTCGAAGAAGTTCTCGGTGTCTGTGGGGACGAAGTTGCTCGTCTGCGGATTCTGCGTTGTGGTGATGGCTTCCGTCATGCTCTACGCCTCTCCCTTCTTGCGGACGTCTTCGACCGTGATCAGGCCATCGGAACCCGTCCCGGTTACGGTTGCGAGATCTACCCCGAGGTCGCTGGCCTTCCGCTTCGCGGCATCGGTGGCCCGGATCTCGTCCGAGTCAGAACCCTGCGCAGACCCCGAACCGTTTCCGTTGGCCGATTCGCTCGCCGGAGCGTTCTCAGAACCGGTTTCAGCGTCGGGACCGAGATCCCCCAGGCTTGAGGGGAGCTGGTCGTGCTTGCCCTCTACCTGGTCTACACGGTCGTCGAGGTCATCCGTTGCGCTCGTGTCCGAAGGCTGATTGAGGATAGCGATGATCTGATCCAGCTTGCTCTCGACCCGGTCTACCTTGTCTTCGGTCTGACTGAGCTGCTTTTCCAGAGCTTCGATCTTGCCGTCGTTGGCGGTTGTGTTCTGGGCGTCCTGCATGTCCTCCAGGGCTTCCTCGACGTTGTCTACCTTCTCCTCCAGAGCGACGACGAGGGAGGCGATGCGCGTTATGTCGCTCCTCGTCGGGATCTGGAGGTTCTTGAGGTAGTCCTCCGAGTTCTTGCGGAAGAGCTTGTAGAAGCTCGCGTAGTTCTGGAGGAACTGGCTCGCCGGAGCGAGGAACTCCTCGCGCTCTATAAGCTCCTGCACGAACTCCGAGTACGGGCCGCTCGTGGCGTTGTACCACTGCACCGCGAACTCGAGCGGGTCGGTCGGGAACTTCTCTATCGAGAGCAGGTTGTTTCTGGCCTGCTCGACCGTCTCCTGCCACTTCGGGGCGAGGGAGAGCATCTCGTTGGTCATGTCGGCGGACTTCTGCCAGCCTTCGACCGTCGCTTCAACGACCTTGCGCCACGTCGCGGCGGCCTGCTCGGTGTCTATCCCCGGCATGGACGGAAGCTTGTCCATGCCCGGCATACCGGACATACCACCCTGCACCGCCTGCATGGTCTGCTCGCGGACGGTCTCCATTCCCTCGAACCACTGACGGTAAAGACCCCACGGGTCCATCATCGTCGTGTCGCCACCGGCCTGCATCGGACCCTGCCACATACGAGAACCCATCTCGTACCACTGCCGCCAGAGATCCGTCGGGTTCGTCCCCGACATTCCCGGTCTCTCAGACAAAACTTTCCTCCGAAATAGATCGCTTCCCTACCTGTCAGCAACCAATTATATCCGATTTCACAGAATATATGCCGTTGGCATATACCGACGAATGAGAAAGTGGAGGGAGGGACCGCACCGTTCCGGTCGCTGCCTCCACCTTCTCTCGGTTGTGGCTCGAGTTTTGTGGTTCCGTTTTCTTGTTATCCCACAGCTC